>JADHTD010000020.1 GCA_016776525.1 Rhodospirillales bacterium | reverse complement strand
GTTCGACCTGCAGGTAGGCACCGCCCTTGCCGGGCTGGGTGTGCTGGATTTTTACGGCCCGCCACAGTCGGTTCTGGTGTTCGATCACCATGCCGGGGCGGACGGCGTTGCCATTGATTTTCATGGTTCTAACCGTGTTGTCTCAAAGGGGTGTTTGTATGAGGCGCGGAACCTATCAGGTTGGTTCCGACTAGGCAACGGCTTGTCTGGTAAATGTAGAGGGGCTCAGCCGGCCTGGAATATTTCGTTGAAGGCCTGTACCGCCGCCGCCGGACCTCGGTCGTGGTCCCAAACCCCGGCAACCACGGCCAGGAAATCGGCGCCGGCTTCAACCAGGGGGCGGGCGTTGCCTGTGGTGATGCCGCCGATGGCGACACAGGGAACGGTCATGATCTCCGACCACCAGTTGAGGATTTCCGGTTCGGTCCGGGCTTTCGGCTGTTTGGTGCCGGTGGCAAAAAATGCCCCGAAGGCGACGTAATCGGCCCCGGCCTCGGCGGCCTCCATGGCCAGGTGCCGGGAATCGTGACAGGTGACGCCGACAATGGCGTCCGGCCCGACGGCGGCGCGGGCCTCTGCGTAGGGGGCGTCCTGCTGGCCGACATGCACGCCGTCACAGCCCGTTTCGGCGGCGATTATAGGATCGTCATTGAGGATAAAGGCAACGTCACGCTCCTGGGCAACGGGGCGCAGGATGTCGATGGTCCGGCGCAGGCTGTCGGCGTCGCTATCCTTCAAGCGCAATTGCAGGCAGGCGACGTCGCCGGCATCCAGGGTTTGGGCCAGGGTATCGGCGAAAGCGGCCGCGTCCAGCTTCGGCGGCGTGATCAGGTAGAGGCGGCAGGGCTGTGCGTTCATACCCAGAGATTTAACGCCTCAGTCCAGAGGACGCAACCACGCCCGGCAGGCGGCCAGAGGGTCCGCCATGTCGAGCAGGTCGAGGACGGGCCCGTCATGGTCGAAGACGATGACCCCCCGTTGGGTGGCGATATCGGCGAGTTTGTCCTGGATCTCCGGCCGGGCATGCAGCCGGACGGCCTCAATGCCGTGGCGCATGGCGCCCATGGCCAGTCCCGGTTCATCGCCGCAATCGAGAACGGCCAGATACTCGACGCCGGGATGTTCCTTGGCTGCCTCAGTGACCAGATCACGGAAAACGGTGGCCCCCAGGTAGGCAACAGCGCCCGGCGCGCTGTGCAGGACGACTTTGCAGCCTTGCTCCGCCGCCGCCGCCAGGGCGGTGCGGGCATGATCAATGGTGTGGATGATAATCACCGGCGCATGCATGGCCCCATCCTGCCATAAAGAGACCCTGATCCAAAAGAAAAGCGGGGCCCGAAGGCCCCGCTTGTTTGAAGCGTATGAGTGTTTCGGTTATCCGGCGTTGGCAAAAACCACGGCGGTATCCGACATGCGGTTGGAGAAACCCCATTCATTGTCGTACCAGGAAACCACCCGCACGAAGGTGCCTTCCATGACCGTCGTCTGCGTCGAGTCAAAGGACGAGCTGTGCGGGTTGTGGTTGAAGTCGATGGAAACCAACGGCGCTTCGACATATTCCAAAACACCCTTGAGGCGGCCGTCGGCGGCTTCCTTGAGGGCGGCGTTGATTTCATCGGCCGTCGTCTTGCGACCGGCGACGAAGGAAAGGTCGACCAGGGAAACATTGGGGGTCGGCACGCGGATCGCCGAACCGTCCAGCTTGCCGGCCAGTTCCGGCAGCACCAGCCCGACCGCCTTGGCGGCTCCGGTAGACGCCGGGATCATCGAGACAGAGGCGGCGCGAGCCCGGCGCATGTCGCTGTGCAGGGTGTCGACGGTACGCTGGTCGCCGGTGAAGGAGTGGATGGTCGTCATATAGCCCTTTTCGATGCCGACCGTCTTGTTGAGGACGTCGGCAACCGGGGCTAGGCAATTGGTCGTGCACGATGCATTGGAGACCACCTTGTGATCGGCGGTCAATTGGTCGTGGTTGACGCCGTAGACAACGGTGAGGTCGGCGCCCGAAGCCGGGGCCGAGACCAGCACTTTCTTGGCGCCGGCATCCAGGTGCAGGGCGGCCTTGTCCCGGGCAGTAAAAATGCCGGTGCATTCATAAACGACGTCGACGCCCAGGTCGCCCCAGGGCAGGGCGGTGGGATCGCGTTCGGCGGTTACCTTGATGGCGCCACGCCCGGTATCCATGGAATCACCGTCGACCTTGACGTCCATCGGCAAGACGCCGTGGACCGAGTCATATTTCAAAAGATGGGCATTGGCATCGACCGAACCCAAATCATTGATGCCGACGACATCGATGTCGTCCCGGCCTGATTCCAACAAGGCCCGGAAGGCCAGGCGGCCAATCCTGCCAAAACCGTTAATTCCAACACGAATCGCCATGCAATCCTCCTAAAAGCAATATTCTTTCTATGGTTTTTCTGCTCGCCGTTTTATTACCATATTCTAATATACGGGGATAACACCCTTAAGGGGAGGTTCCGACACCTTCGTTAGAGTAGGAATCACCCCTCACTGAGTAGTAAAACGCCTATACATTTCCTCATGCGGGCGCACCTTCGTCGGTCAGGCCGTTTGCGTCAACGGATATTTTTGATGGGCTGAGGACGGTCTTTTAGGCTTAAATAAAGTTAACTCCGAACTTGTCCGGGGAAGAGTCGGTAATTAAACAATTTTTCCGGCCTGGGAGTTGACGTTTGTGATCCCCCCGGCCTATTCTTGCCGCCTTGAGACAGGGCAGGGAATACCATTCCGTGGCTAAAACCGGCATCAAAAAATCGACCAGGGTCCAGCGGGCCCAGGAACGCCTGTCTCAGGCCATCGACAAATTGGAAGATGCCGTTAAGTCTCGCACCAATGGCGGTGCCGGGGCGGACCCGGAAATGGTGGCTGAACTGGCGGTGATCCGCGCCGAGAACGACTCCCTGAAAGATGTCAATAAGGCGGTATCCGACCGTTTGGATGCCGCCATCAGCCGCATGAAGTCTGTCTTGGAGGGCTAGATGGCGCAGGTTTCCGTTACCATCAACGGCCGTAAGCACGACATCGCCTGTGACGACGGGCAGGAAGCCCATCTGGTACGGCTGGCGGCTTATGTGGACAAGCGCATCGGCGAACTGGTCGCCGCCGTCGGACAGGTCGGCGATTCCCGGCTTCTGGTGATGGCCAGCCTTCTGGTGGCCGATGAACTTTCCGACGCTTATGCCGAACTGGACTCCTTGAAATCGGCGGAATCGGGAGGTGCGGCGGCGCTGCATGAAATCGAGGAATCCCTGGCCGGTTCCATCGAATCTCTGGCCGAACGCATCGAAACCATTGCCGAGAAGCTGAAACAACCCTAGATTCAAGTTCTGGACGGTTGCTTTGCGACACGTCAGGCTGCGCTATCCCTGGGGCCAATAATCACCTCTAGGGAGCTGTCCCTGTCGGACCCGTGGGTCCGGTATACGGCGCCCACCTGCATTGCAGGTCACAGAGGATACTAAAGCCAACGGTCGTACAGCGCCGTCCTTCTTATGCCCGCTTATGCCCCGGGGGGCGTCTGTGCAATGTTTCCAGACGAAGAAAAGCAGCGCTTGCGCCAGCAAGCCCGCGCCGCCCGCAGCACCGCCCATGATGCCTCGGCGGAGCTGGCGGCCCTGGCCGTCGCCGATTCCATAAAAGATGTTTTCAAGCTGGCCGGTATCGCCGTTAGCGAAACGGTGCTGGCCGGGTACTGGCCGATGGGCTCGGAACTGGATATCCGCCCGGCCCTGCAAAGCCTGCACGATGCCGGTGCCGTCTGCGCCCTGCCGGTTGTCGTCTCCCCGGATCAACCTTTGGTCTTTCGCCGCTGGCAGCCGGGCACACCCCTGTCGGATGGCGGACACGGCACCCGCCAGCCGGGGCCGGAACAGACGGAAGTTTTGCCGCGGGTCGTTCTCCTGCCGTTGCTGGCCTTCGACGATGGCGGCATGCGCCTGGGCCAGGGGCAGGGCTATTACGACCGGACCCTGGCGGCGCTGCGTGGCAAGGGACCGGTGCTGGCCATCGGTATCGCCTACCAGGCCCAAAAACTGAAAACACTGCCGGCCGATGAGTGGGACCAGCGGCTCAATTGGGTCGTCACCGAACAGGGGGCAACGGCCTATGACCGGTAGGCAGGGCGGTGGCCCCCTCAACGGCTATGACTTCCTGCATATCGGCATGGAGATCGATTTCCACCATCCCAACAGCGACGATCTGATGCTGCCCCCGGAGACCGAAGACCTTTACAGCACGGACAAGGAAGCAGCGGCCGTCTTCATCCGCAACCGGGACGGTTTCCCCTTCAGCGCCAGCGACCTGTTGGCGCTGCACCTGGAGCATGTCGCCCTGCAAGAAGGGGCGGAACTGCCTTTCGCCCTGCCGACGGAAGGAAGCGGGCGGACCAGCGGCTGGATCGCCATCAATTTCCCCGAAGGGGCCTTCCACATGCTTACGACCAGCGGCACTGTCGATGTGCGGCGCCTGCGGCTGGCCGTGGAAATATCCGTTGCCGAATAGAAAAATCACTGTTTTATTATTTGATTATCAATCGATAAAATAAGGGACTATCGGTCTTAAGAAACGCGCCGGGAAATATCGGGAGGATGCATGAGCGAAGAATTCACCACGGAAATTCGTGATGGCATGGCCATCGATTGGGATGTTTCCATCGAGATGGATGACGGTATCGTGCTGCGCTGTGACGTCTACCGGCCCATTGAGGACGGCGCCTACCCGGTCATGCTGACCTACGGGCCCTACGGCAAATACCTGTTGTTCAAGGACGGCTACGAAAGCGCCTGGCAGCGAATGGCCGAGCAGCACCCGGACGTGACGGCGGGTTCCACCAACCAGTACCAGAACTGGGAAGTGGTTGACCCGGAAAAATTCGTGCCTGACGGCTATGTGGTGGTGCGGGTTGATTCCCGTGGCTGCGGCCGCTCGCCGGGCTCTGTGGAGTGCTGGTCGCCGAGAGAGACCGATGATCTCTACCAATGTGTCGAGTGGAGTGCCCGCCAGCCCTGGTCCTCGGGCAAGGTCGGCATCAACGGCATCTCGTACTACGCCATGAACCAGTGGCAGGTGGCCAGCAAACAGCCGCCCAGCCTGACCGCCATGTGCGCCTGGGAAGGGGCGGCGGATTTCTACCGCGACGTCAGCCACCATGGCGGCATTGTCTGCACCTTCTTGCAAAACTGGTACGACATGCAGGTTGAAAGCGTGCAGCACGGCCTGGGCTCGCGGGGCTACAAATCCAGCTTTACCGGCGACTGGGTCTCCGGTCCTTCGGAACTGAGCGACGCCGAACTGGCCGCCAAGCGGGAAGACCTGGGTGCCGCTGTCCTCGACCATCCCCTGGATGATGAGTACTGGCTATCCCGCATGCCCGACTGGTCGAAGGTCACGGTACCCTTTCTTTCGTCCGGCAACTGGGGCGGCCAGGGCCTGCACCTGAGGGGCAATACGGAAGCCTTCACCAAAGCCGCCAGCACCGAGAAATGGATCGAATTCCACGGCATCGAACACTGGACCGAGTTCTATACGGACTACGGCCGGGAAATTCAGAAGCTGTTCTTCGATTATTACCTGAAGGGCGAGGACAATGGCTGGGCTGACCGCCCAAAGGTGCAATTGCAGGTCCGCCATGTGGACAAGTTCGTCGAACGCTTCGAGGACGCCTGGCCGCTGGCCCGCACCCAATGGACTAAATTCCATCTGCATCCAAGCAGCACTTCCCTGGCCACGGAACCGGCGACGGAAGAGACGACACTGACCTACGGCGGACTTTCCGATGGCGTTACCTTTACCTCCGAACCCTTCGCTGAGGAAACGGAAATCACCGGCCCCCTGGCGGCCAAACTATGGGTCTCGTCGGCCACAGAAGACGCCGATCTTTTCCCGGTCTTTCATGTGCTCGACCCGGACGGCGAGCAAGTCGTCTTCCAGGGAGCCTTGGACCCGCACACGCCGGTTTCCCAAGGTTGGCTCAGGGCCTCGCACCGCAAGCTGGACGCGGAAAAATCCCTGCCCTACCGGCCCTATCATACGCATGACGAGAAACAGCCGCTGACGCCGGGTGAGGTCGTCGAACTGGATGTGGAAATTTGGCCGACCTGCATCGTCGTGCCCAAGGGTTACCGCATCGCGCTGAATATCCGGGGCAAGGATTATGAATACCCCGGCGAGGTGGACCAGGGCCTGTCCAACATGAAGGACCCGTTCACCGGGGTCGGCCCTTTCAAACATGACGACCCGACAGACCGGCCGCCGAAAATTTTCGGCGGAGACGTCACCCTGCATTTCAATAAGGACATGACACCGTACGTCCTGGTGCCTATTGTCCCGGCTGAATAAGCACGGTTTTCACTGTCATTAGGGTCCGGCATGCGGGTTTTGTTCTGTGGCGACGTCGTCGGTAAGGCGGGACGCCAGGTGGTCATCGACAATCTTCCCGGCCTGCGCGAGCGCTTGGACCTGGATTTCATCGTCGTCAACGGCGAGAACGCCGCCCATGGATTCGGCATCACCGAGCGTATCTGCAACACCTTTTACGAGGCCGGGGCCGACGCCATCACCACCGGCAACCATGTCTGGGATCAGCGGGAAATCCTCAAAACCATCGACGGTGACCCGAAACTGTTGCGGCCGCTCAACCTGCCGGAAGGGGCGCCGGGCCGCGGTGTTGCCTTTTTCGAAGGCCGCCAGGGCCAGAAGGTGATGCTGATCCACCCCATGGGGCGTTTGTTCATGGAAGCCATCGACGATCCCTTTGCCGCCGTCGAGCGGGAATTACAGAATCACCGCCTCGGACAATCCGTCGATTGCATCATGGTCGACATGCACGCCGAAGCGACAAGCGAAAAAATGGCTATGGGCCATTTCCTGGACGGCCGGGTTTCCATGGTCGTGGGCAGCCATTCCCACGTGCCGACGGCGGATGCGCAAATCCTCCCCGGCGGCACTGCTTTCCAAACCGATACCGGCATGTGCGGTGATTACGATTCGGTCATCGGCATGCAGAAAGGCGAGGCCATGGCCCGCTTTACCAGTAAGCTGCCGGGCGGCCGTCTGGAACCGGCCTCCGGCGAAGGAACGCTCTGCGCGGTCTATGTTGAGACCGACGACAAGACCGGTTTGGCCCGGCATGTTGCGCCTTTGCGGCTGGGCGGGCGGTTGGCCGAACACTGGCCGGTATGAATTTGTTAACGGACGGGGTGCCATATTCTCTTCGGCCGAACCCCTGAAATCTTTCCCTAACGCCTAATTATTGCCATATTGCTCTGCTAGCGGATAGACAAGGCCCGGCCTATGATGAGGACCGGCAAGGCTGTCCGTGTCCGCATAATGGGGTAGAAATTTCAAATTAATCCACATCGTCTTCGAACAGGAAAAGTTACGAAATATGGCCGGCCATTCACAATTTAAGAACATCATGCACCGCAAGGGTGCCCAGGACGCCAAGCGCGCCAAGATTTTCGCCAAGCATATCCGCGAACTGACCGTCGCCGCCAAGACGGGATTACCCGATCCGGCAATGAATCCCAGGCTGCGCTCGGCCATTGCCGCCGCCAAGGGCGTCAACATGCCGAAGGACAATATCGAACGCGCCATCAAACGGGGCGCCGGGGGTGAGGACGGAACCAATTTCGACGAAATCCGCTACGAAGGGTACGGACCGGGCGGCGTCGCCGTCATCGTCGAGGCGCTGACCGACAACCGCAACCGGACGGCATCGGAAGTCCGGTCCGCCTTCACCAAGTTCGGCGGCAGCCTGGGCGAGACCGGCAGCGTCAATTTCATGTTCGACCGCATCGGCTTGATTGCCTATGGAGCCGATGTGGCCAGCACCGACGACATGTTCGAAGCGGCCCTGGAAGCCGGAGCCCAGGATGTGGAGAGTTCCGATTCCGGCCACGAGATCACCTGCGACCCGGACGATCTGAACACGGTCCGCGATTCCCTGGAGGAAAAATACGGCACTGCCGAAGCGGCACGCCTCGACTGGAAGCCGCAGAATACGATACCCATGGATGAAGGGAGCGCCGAAACCTTGATCAAGCTGCTCGATGCTCTGGAAGACAACGACGATGTGCAGCGGGTGGCGTCCAACTTCGATATTCCCGAGGAAATCATGGAGAAGTTGAGCGCATGATATTTAGGGCGGGGGTTGAATGAGACTTCTAGGGCTTGATCCGGGTCTCCGGCAGACCGGTTGGGGGGTTATCGAAATCGATGGCAACCGCCTCCGCCACATCGCCAATGGCGCTGTCGGCACCGACGGCACCTTATCCCTGGCCGAACGTCTGGTGCAGATCGAACAGGGCCTGCTCGACGTGATCGAGCGTTACCACCCCGAAGCAGCCGCCGTTGAGGAAACCTTTGTCAACAAGAACCCCAATTCCACATTGAAGCTGGGTCAGGCCCGGGGCATCGCTCTGCTGGTGCCGGCCCGCGCCGGACTGACGGTGGCCGAGTACACGCCCAACCAGGTCAAAAAATCGGTGGTCGGCGCCGGCCACGCGGCGAAAGAGCAAATCCAGATGATGGTCCGCACCCTGCTGCCGGGTAGCGAGATTGCCGGACCGGATGCCGCCGACGCCCTGGCCGTGGCCATCTGTCATGCCCACCACCAGGGGCCGGCCCTGAAAGTGGCGGCGGGAGGCGGCACATGATTTCCAAGCTGACCGGCATAGTCGATTCAACCGGCGACGACTGGGCGGTGATCGATGTCGGCGGCGTCGGCTATCAGGTCTTCTGTTCGTCCCGCACCCTCGGACGGCTGGTCCCCGGCGAAGCAACCAGTGTTGTCATCGAGACCCATGTGCGCGAAGACCACATCCACCTCTACGGTTTCATCGACGAAGGCGAACGCGACTGGTACCGCCTGCTGACCACGGTTCAGGGGGTCGGGTCCAAGGTCGCCCTGGGTATCCTGTCGGCGCTCAGCGCCGATGAACTGGTGCAGGCGGTGGCCGCCGCCGACAAGGCCTCGATGACGCGGGCGCCGGGCGTCGGCCCGAAACTGGCGACCCGCATTGTCAGCGAATTGAAAGATAAAGTGGCCGGTATTGCCCTCGGCCCGGTGGTGGTCGGCGGTAGCGACGGCGGCGCTGTCGGCGGGGCGACGTCCGATGCCGTCTCCGCCCTGGTCAATCTCGGTTACAACCCGTCGCAGGCCCTTGGCGCGGTATCACATGCCGCCGGTAAGCTGGGCGCCGATGCCGAGGCCGAGGCGCTGATCAAGGCCGGTCTGGCCGAACTCGGGCCGAAGGAGCTTAGGTCATGACCGACGACCGGGTGGTGGCTCTGGACCAGGTGGAAGACGACGGCGGTGATATCGGGCTGCGGCCGCAGGTGCTGGACGATTTTGTCGGCCAGAAGCAGGTCTGCGATAACCTCAACGTTTTCATCGAAGCCGCCCGCGGACGGGCCGAGGCCCTCGACCATGTGTTGTTCTACGGCCCGCCGGGCCTGGGTAAGACAACCTTGGCCCAGATCGTCGCCCGCGAAATGGGGGTCGGCTTCCGGGCCACGTCGGGACCGGTCATCGGCAAGCCCGGCGACCTGGCAGCCATCCTCACCAACCTGGAACACCGGGATGTTTTGTTCATCGACGAGATTCACCGGCTCAGTCCGGCAGTTGAGGAAATCCTCTATCCGGCCATGGAGGACTTCCAGCTGGACCTGATCATCGGCGAGGGACCGGCGGCCCGTTCCATCCGCATCGACCTGCCGCACTTCACCCTGGTCGGGGCGACGACCCGCTCGGGCCTGATCACGACGCCGTTGCGCGAACGCTTCGGTATTCCCATGCGGATGATTTTTTATACGCCGCAGGAACTGGAAAGCATCGTCCTGCGCGGCGCCTCGCTGATGGAAATGAACCTGACCGGTGACGGGGCGGCGGAGATTGCCCGGCGGTCGCGCGGCACGCCCAGGGTGGCCGGACGGCTGTTGCGCCGGGTCCGGGATTTTGCCGCTGTCGACGGGGTCGGGAAAATCGATGCGGCGGCGGCGGATACGGCGCTCAACCGCCTCGAAGTGGACCACCAGGGGCTGGATGCCATGGACCGGCGGTATCTGGGCCTCATTGCCTCCAACTACGGGGGTGGCCCGGTCGGCGTCGAAACCATGGCGGCGGCCCTTTCGGAACAGCGCGACACCATCGAGGAAGTGATCGAACCTTACCTGATACAACAAGGTTTTTTGATGCGCACGCCGCGCGGCCGGGCCCTGGCCGAAGCCGCCTATAAACACCTTGGGTTGGACGTTCCGGCGACTTTGGAACAGATGGACCTGTTGGCGGAGCCGGACGATGAATGAATTGACCGCCGGCAAATCCGGAAGTTTCCAGGGCAAGGAGCATGTCTGGCCGGTGCGGGTCTATTACGAGGACACCGACGCCGCCGGTATCGTCTATTACGCCAATTACCTGAAATATGTCGAGCGGGCCCGCACCGAATTGCTGCGGGCCCTGGGCATTGAAAGTTCCCGGCTGATGGCCGACCAGGGCTTTGCCTTCGCCGTCCGGCACCTTAGCGCCGATTTCCAAAAACCGGCGAAGCTCGACGACCTTCTGCATGTCCGCTCAAAGCTGCTGGCCGTCAAAGGGGCCTCTCTGGCAGCCGACCAACGGGTCCAGCGCGACGGCGAGGATCTGGTGGTTTTCGACTTCAGGCTGGCCTGCATGGGCATGGATGGAAACCCGGCGCGCATGCCCAAAGACATCCAGGCCCTGTTGAAAAAGTATGAAACGCAATAAACGATGACAGAACATAGGATTGATTGATGGAACAAGACGCCATTACCGCGGTAACCCTGGGCGGGTCGGTCGCCGACCTCGACTTTTCAGTCTGGGCCCTGTTCCTGCGGGCCGACATTATCGTCAAATCGGTGATCGTTATCCTGCTGCTGGCCTCAATCTGGTGCTGGGCGATCATTTTTCAGAAAACGATCAGCATGCGCCGCCTCAACGCCAAGGCCTCGGAATTCGAAAAAGCCTTTTGGTCCGGGTCGTCCCTGGATGCGCTCTATGACAGGATCGAGGCCAATCCCCGCGAACCGATGTCGGCGGTTTTTGTCGCCGCCATGCGGGAATGGCGGCGCGCCATGGCCAAGGGCAGCGGCAGCCAGTCGACAGCCAGTGTCAACCTCCACGACCGTATCGACCGGGTCATGCAGATTACCCTGGCCCGCGAAATGGATCATACGGAACGTTTTATGACGTTCCTGGCTTCGACCGGTTCGACGGCGCCGTTCATCGGCCTCTTTGGGACGGTGTGGGGCATCATGAACAGTTTCCAGGCCATTGCCCTGTCCAAGAACACCTCGCTGGCGGTGGTCGCCCCCGGTATCGCCGAGGCCCTGTTCGCGACGGCCTTAGGCCTGCTGGCCGCCATCCCGGCGGTCTTGGCCTACAACAAGATCAATAAGGACCTGGACCGTTACGCCAGCCGCCTCGATACCTTTGCCGGTGAATTCTCCGCCATCATTTCCCGCCAGATGGAGGAAGGTCATTAATGGCCACTAACCTGCAAAACGGCGGCGGACGCTTTACCTCTTACCGCTTGCGGCGCAGTTCCCGCCAGCCGATGAGCGAAATCAACGTGACGCCGATGGTCGACGTCATGCTGGTTTTGCTGGTCATCTTCATGGTGACGGCGCCGCTGCTGACGGTCGGCGTGCAGGTCGATCTGCCGAAAACCAAAAGCTCGGTCATTCAGGGCGACGACGAACCGCTGACCGTCTCGGTGACCGGCGACGGCCGCATTTATTTGCAGGAAACAGAAGTCGAGCTTGAAGCCATCGCTCCGAGCCTGCTGGCGATTACCGGCAACAATCCGGACATCCGGGTTTTCGTACGCGGCGATAAGGCCATCAATTACGGCCGGGTGATGGAGGTCATGGGCACCATCAACGCCGCCGGTTTCCGCAAAGTGGCGCTGATTACCGAACGGTCGGGGATAAAGAAAAAACCGGCCGAAAAGGATAAAAAGTAGCACCCATGGGCAAAGGTTTTTCGTTTTCTGTTCTGTTCCATGCCGTCGTCCTGGTGATCGGTTATTACGGCATTCCGTCCCTGCGTACGCCGCCGCCCTTGCTGGACACACCGATCATGGTGGAAATCGTCACCGTTGCCGAAAAGACCCAGGCGCCGCCGGCCCAACCGGAGCCCAAGCCGGAACCGGAAAAGGCTCCCGAACCGCCGCCGCCTCCGCCGCAACCGCCCAAGCAGGCCGCGGCCCCGCCGCCGCCACCACCGCCGCAACCGGAACCGGAGCCGGAACCGGAACCGGAGGTCGCCGCCGTGCCGCCGCCCCAGGCCCCGAAGCCGAAGCCCAAACCGAAACCGAAGGTGGAGGCCAAGCCGAAACCGAAGCCGAAGCCGAAAGCGGCGCCGCGGCTGGTCAAGGCCAAACCGAAACGCAAACCGAAACCGCCGCCTGATTTCGCATCGGTGCTGAAAACCGTGGCCGAAATCGAAAAGGTTAAGCCGCGTCCGAAGGAAAAACCCAAAGAGAAAAAGGCCGAAGAAAAACCAAAGAAGGAATTTTCCTCGGAGATCGCCCGCGCCCTGTCGGCGGCGACGTCGCGCGCCGATCCGTCCAATAAGCTGACCATCAGCGAGATTGATCTGGTCCGCCGCCAAATCACCAAATGCTGGAATTTCCAGGGGGGCGGCAAGGATGTGCAGGAAATGATTATTGAAATTAAGGTTGATATGAACCCGGACGGCACGCCCAGATTCGCCCGCATTCTGGATGAATCCAAAATGCGGAACGATCCTTTTTACCGCTCCGTTGCAGAAAGTGCGCTAAGAGCGGTTAACAATCCGCGTTGCCATCCTTATAAGTTACCCCGGGATAAGTTTGCGGAATGGCGGACTATGACAATCGGCTTCGATCCGAAGGAGATGTTCCAGTAATGAATGAGCACAGAATGCCCCTCCAGCGATTTTGCTGGATATTGGCCGCAGCGGTCCTCCTGCATTGGACTGTTGTTCTGCCTGTTCGGGCCGAACTGCGGATCGATATCACCCAGGGCAAGGTCGAACCGATGCCCATTGCGGTGACCAATTTTGTCGGTCAGACGCCGGAGGAAAACCAGTTCGGTAAGGATTTGGCCAAGGTGATCGCCGCCGACCTGGAACGGTCCGGCCTGTTCAAGCCATTCGATAATCGTGTGTTTGCAAAAAAGAAACAATCGCTGAACACGATTCCCCGCTTCGGTGACTGGCGGATTCTCCAAGCCCAGGCCCTGGTCCAGGGGCGCACCCAGAAAGTGGCCGACGGCCGGCTCAGGGTGGAATTCCGGCTGTGGGACGTTTTCGCCGAAAAGCAGATGGTGGGGTTGGCCTACTTCACCATTCCCAGCAACTGGCGGCGGGTTTCGCATATTATTGCCGACGCCATCTATAAGCGGATCACCGGCGAAAAGGGATATTTCGATACCCGCGTCGTCTATATCGCCGAGACCGGCGCCCAGAATAAACGCATCAAGCGGTTGGCCATCATGGACCAGGACGGCGAGAACCACCGTTTTCTGACCAGCGGCAACAACCTCGTGCTGACGCCGCGTTTTTCGCCGACTTTGCAGGAAATCACCTACCTGTCCTATTATGGAAACAGGCCCAGGGTTTACATCTTCAACATCGATACCGGCCGCCAGGAGGTCCTCGGCGATTTTCCCGGCATGACTTATGCCCCCCGGTTCTCGCCGGACGGCAAAAGCGTCATCATGAGCATGGCCAAGGGCGGCAATTCGGAAATCTACGTCATGGACCTGAGAACCCGGGTGGTTAAACGACTGACCCACCATTCGGCTATTGATACCTCGCCCAGTTTTTCGCCGGACGGCAAACAAGTAACCTTCAATTCTGACCGGGGCGGCGCCCAGCAACTGTATGTTATGGGAGCCAACGGCCGGGGCGTCCGGCGCATCAGTTTCGGTAAGGGCCGGTACGCGACGCCTGTCTGGTCGCCGCGCGGCGACCTCATCGCTTTTACCAAAATGCGGCAAGGCCGTTTCTTTATCGGCGTCATGCGTCCCGACGGTACCGGCGAACGGCTTTTAGCCGAGGATTTCTCCATAGAGGGGCCGACGTGGGCCCCGAACGGGCGTGTTCTTATGTTTTATCGTCAGCAACCCTGGGACGAAAAAGGGCAGGGTGGACGGTCCCGGTTGTACTCAATTGATCTGACCGGGCATAACGAACGTGAAATGATTACACCGATGGATGCCGCGCATCCGGCTTGGTCCCCCTTGATTCCATGATATAGTCAGCATATAGTCCCATAACTAAACAGTTTTTAATCAACTCTTTGGCTAGGGGTATGCTATATCTTGGTGATATAAATCCTTTATCCATTGAGAACTATTGTAGTTTCGCAAGTTGATATTACGCTACGTTTATCAACTCTGACGATCCGGCGAAGAGGAGAAAATAATGCGTTTTAAAATACTGGGCTTGTTTGCGGCCGTGGCTCTCGTTGCCGCGTGCGAGACCGCGCCGGATGAATCTGCTGCTGCCAGCGGTGCCGGCACCTCAGCTTCTGGCTCTACTCAGATGAGTTCATCCGGTGGAACCATGGCTTCCCGTCTTGGTCCCATAGCGGGTACGGCAGAAGATTTGGTCGTCAATGTCGGCGATCGTGTCTTCTTTGATTTCGATATGCACACCTTGAAACCGGAAGCGCGCAAAACGCTTGAGAAACAGGCTGCGTGGCTGAAAAAGTTTTTCGTTCAGAAAGTGACCATTGAAGGCCACGCTGATGAACGGGGCACCACCGAATACAACCTTGGTCTCGGTGATCGCCGCGCCAATGCCGTCAAGAATTACCTCGTTGCCCTGGGTGTCAGCCCGGATCGCATCAGGGTGATCTCCTACGGTGAAGAACGTCCTGTTGCCCTGGGCTCTAACGAAGCTGCCTGGGCTCAGAACCGCCGGTCTGTTACCAAGATTGTTGGCGCCGGCAGCTAAGCCGGACCAAATCAGGCTTCATGTTTGGGCGTCTGCCCGTCTGGCGGTTTGTCAGGATGGGCAGACGCCTTAATTTTGCCAGATTGAGAAGCAAGGTTACTTCTGATATAGCCCTAACTTGATTGCATGCAGGCTGTTGTTGAGGATTTTGCCGAATGAATAGCTGGACCACTTTAAACGTGCCGTCGGGACCCGCCTCCCGGCTGTATCGGTGGATAAGTTTTGGCCTTCTTGCTGTGTTCGTAGCCTTTGCCCTGACGCCATCCGCCAAGGCCCAGGATTTGCAGCCTTTGCTGGACCGTCTGGAACGCCTGGAAAGGGATATCCGGGCCCTCAACCTGCAAATGGCCCGGGGCGGCAAGGGCGGGGTTGAGTTGAAGTCATCGGCTCCGTCGGCCTCGCCGACGACACCGGCTGTTGCGCTGATGGAATTGCGCCTCAGCGAGATCGAAAACGACCTGCGCAGTTCCACCGGCCGTTCGGAAGAAATGGTCCACCAGATGCAGCAGATCAGCCAGCGACTCGACAAGCTGGTCGGCGATGTTGATTACCGTCTCGGCGTTCTTGAAGAAACCATGCGCGGCGCGGGGGCCAAAACCGGCAGCCAGCCGCTGGCCCATGACGATCCGACACAATCGGCGCCGCCGCAGATTCGACCGGTGCCGTCGCCGCCGTCCGTGCAAACGGTGAGGCCCGGTCAGCCTGTACCGTCAGCTCAACCCGGCGTCTTAGGCCAGATTTCCAAAAAAGATATGAAGACGGTAACCCCGCCCGCCGGCAGCGACCCCAAGGCCGTGCAGCCGGCTGCCGTCCAACCGGCACCGGCGCCGCAACAGGCAGCGGCCCCCGGGTATTTGCCCGCCGGTTCGCCGCGGCAGCAATACGCCTTCGCCCGCTCCCTGCTCAGTAAGGCCAATTATGATCAGGCAGAACTGGCTTTGAAGGAATTCGTCGAAAAGAACGCCGACGATCCGCTGGCAAGCAACGCGCGGTATTGGCTGGGGGAAACCTATTACGTCCGCGGTGTTTACCCGGAAGCCGCCAAGACATTCCTGAACAGTTACCAGAAAGACAAGAAAGGCCCGAAGGCGCAGGCTTCTTTGCTGAAGCTGGGAATGTCCCTGGCCCGCATGGACAAAAAGAAGGATGCCTGCCTGACCTTTTCGGAGCTTCTTAAAAACTTCCCCAATATTGCCAGCCCGGTCAAAAACAAGCTTGGCCAGGAACGCAAGCTTAGCGGCTGCCGGTGAGTGGCGTCGGCAACCGCCATCCGCAATAACGGTTTCGGGGGCAATGCTGCCGGTTTGTCCCTGCCGTCTCTAAGCCGTCCTGAATTTTCCCGCCGTCTTGAAGCCTGCGGTCCTTTTGAGGCGGAGCCTCACATTGCTGTCGCCGTCTCCGGCGGCGCCGACAGTATGGCTTTGTGCCTGTTGGTGGCTGACTGGATGCGTGGCATGGGCGGCCACCTGACGGCCCTGACGGTCGACCATGGCCTGCGGCCGGATTCCAGGGCCGAGGCTGAAAGGGTCGGGGTCTGGCTTGCCGGCCGGGGCATCCCCCAACAAATCCTCAACTGGACCGGCCCAAAACCGGCCGCCGGTATCCAGGAAAAGGCACGCCATGCCCGCTACCGGTTGATGGAGGATTGGTGCCGGGACAATGCCGTCCTGCATTTGTGTCTCGCCCATCATTTGGACGACCAGACGGAAACCCACCTGATGCGCCGCCAGACCGGCAGCGGCCCGGATGGCCTGGCCGCCATGTCGGCGGTTGTCGAAAAACCGTCGGTCCGGCTGTTGCGGCCGTTGCTCGATGTTTCGCCGGAGCCCCTGAGAGCCGGTTTGCGGGAAGAAGGGCAAGAGTGGATCGAGGATCCGACCAATGTCGACCCCCGTTTCCGCCGCGCCCGACTCCGCGCCCGGTTAAAGGACAGCAGGAAAAACGCGGTGGACCGGCAACCGGAAATCCTCGATTTCGACAGTTTTGCCCGCCAGCGGGCCGCCCGGGAAAAAGCGGTGTCGGCCCTCTTGGGCCGGTGCTGCGCCTTTTATCCGGCAGGTTACGCGGTATTGGACCGACGGCAACTGGCTGCGGCCCCGGCGGAAACGTCCCGGGGCGCCCTAGCCCAGGTTCTTAAAACGGTCGGTGGCAGCGCCTACGCTCCCGGCAACAGAAAAATGGAGCGCTTTCACGCAGACGTGATGCGGATGCAGGACAACCAGGACGGAACCCTGGGACGGTGCCGGTTTCAGGTTGTGCGGGGGGCTTTTCTGATGTGCCGAGAAGACCGCCACCTGCCGCCTCCGCTGACCGTCAAGCCGGGCGATAAGCTTTTGTGG
>JADHTD010000019.1 GCA_016776525.1 Rhodospirillales bacterium | reverse complement strand
TGGGCGCTGAAATCCGGGCAGTTCGACGATATGGACGGGGCCGCCAACCGCATTCTCTTTGACGATGAGGAATTGCCGCCGCCCGGCCCCCCGAACAAAGAGGGCAAGGAGCCCTAACGCCTGCAATTGTTGCAGTGCAGCATTGCCCTTCCAAAACAACGCCGTAAGGGGTAAAGTCCCTCAGCTCAATTGAGGAGAAGAACCGTGAGTGCTCCGGTTAAAAAAAATCGTAAATCCGTTACCGAAATCCGCGACCAGAAGAACGGCCTGCCGATCTCCTGCCTGACCGCCTATACGTCGCTGACGGCGCGCCTGCTGGACGACCATGTGGACCTGCTGCTGGTTGGTGACAGCTTGGGCATGGTGCTGTACGGCATGGACAGCACGCTCAATGTCACCCTCGATATGATGATCGCCCACGGCAAGGCGGTGATGCGGGGGGCCGAGAAACCCTGTGTTATCGTTGATATGCCCTTCGGCACCTATCAGGAATCACCGCAGATGGCCTTCCGCAATTGTGCCCGGGTGATGAAGGAAGTGGGCTGTGACGGCATCAAGCTTGAAGGCGGCACGGAAATGGCCGAGACCGTCGAGTTCCTCACCCAGCGCGGGGTGCCGGTGCTGGGCCATATCGGGCTGACGCCGCAATCGGTCAACGTCTTCGGCGGCTTCAAGTCGCAGGGCAAAGACCCCGAGGAAGCGAAAAAAATCATGGCCGATGCCCAGGCCATGTCGGACGCCGGTTGTTTCGCCATCGTTATCGAAGGCACCGTCGAACCCCTGGCCCGCAAGATTACCGAAACCATTCCGGTGCCGACCATCGGCATCGGCGCTTCGCCGGCCTGTGACGGGCAAATCCTGGTTACCGAGGATATTTCCGGCCTGTTTTCCGACTTCACGCCGAAATTCGTCAAACGTTACATGGAGCTTGGCCAGGGTATAGCCGAGGCCGCTCGTATGTATTCGGAAGAAGTCCGGGCCGGCACCTTCCCGGCGCCGGAACACTGTTTCGGGGTCAAGCCGGAAAAGAAGAAATAACGATGTCGCTTGAAATCGTCCGCACGGTGGCGGACCTGCGCGCCCATATCGGCGGGTGGCGCGGTGACGGTCATTCGGTCGGCCTGGTGCCGACCATGGGGGCCTTGCATGAAGGGCACCTGTCGTTGGTCCGCCAATCGCTGGACAGGGCGGCGCGCACCTGTGTGACCCTGTTCGTCAATCCCAAACAATTCGGCCCCAACGAGGATCTCGCCGTCTATCCGCGGGAAGAAGCGGCCGACGCCGCCAAGCTGGAAACGGAGGGCGCCCACCTGTTGTTCGCCCCCGGTATTGAGGAAATGTACCCGGACGGCGCCGCCACCAAGGTCTCGGTGCCGGGGCTGGGGGGTATCCTGGAAGGGCAGTCCCGTCCCGGTTTCTTCGACGGGGTGGCTACCGTCGTTGCCAAGCTTTTGATCCAGGCCCAGCCGGACATCGCCCTCTTCGGCGAAAAGGATTACCAGCAATTGCAGGTAATCAAACGCATGGTCGCCGACCTGAATATTCCGGTCCACATCGAAGGCGGCGCTATCGTCCGGGAAGCCGACGGCCTGGCCCTGTCGTCGCGTAACGTTTACCTCAGCCCGGAAGAACGGGCCGTTGCGCCGACTCTGAATGCGACCATCAAGGCGGTGGCAGAACGCTTTGCCGCCGGTGAAGACGCCGCGGCGTTATCGGCCTGGGCGGTGGATCAACTGCTGGAAGCCGGCTTCGGCCCCGTCGATTACGTGACCGTGCGCGATGCCGCCAGCCTTGAGCCCCTGACCCGTCACGATGGCACCCCGTCCCGGGTGCTGGCCGCCGCCAAGCTGGGCCGGACGCGGCTCATCGATAACGTGGCGGTATAGCAAATCCCGAGCAGGCGATTTCGCCTGCGACGACGTATTTGCGGCTAATAAAATAAGTAGGGGTCTGAGACCCTATTTCCGATAAGTAATGCGGTAAACCAGGCCCTGCCGGTCGTCGGACAACAGCAGCGATCCGTCCGGCAGTTCCGTGACATCGACCGGGCGGCCCCAGGCACTGCCGTCCGCTTGCAGCCAGCCTTCGATGAAGGGTTCGAAACCGGTGGCCTTGTGGTTCTTGTCAAAACGTACCCGCACCACCCGGTAGCCGTCCGGATCGGAACGGTTCCAGGAGCCGTGCTGGGCGACGAAGGCATCATGCCGGTATTCGCTGGGCAGCATTGAGCCCTGGTAGAAATGCAGGCCCAGCGCCGCATTGTGGGCGGCGAAGCGGACCACCGGCAGGGTCGTCTTCTGAGGCGGGGTCTCATCCCGGAAATCCGGTGTGCGGGCATCGCCGCCGCCATAATAGGGATAGCCGAAATGCAAACCCGCCCGGGGGGCATGGTTGAGTTCTTCCGGTGGCAGGTCGTCGCCCATGTAATCGGCGCCGTTGTCGGTGAAGTAGAGGCTCTTGGTGACCGGGTGGAAAGCCAGGCCGACGGAATTACGGATGCCGCGGGCGAAGATTTCGGGCCTCAGGGTGCCGACCGATTGGCCTCCCCGGGGCGGGCGGATCCGGATGATGGTGCCTTCCATGCCCTTGATACGGCAGATGTTGCACGGCGCTCCGACCGCCACATACAGCCAGCCGTCGGGACCGAAGGCGGCGTACCGCCAGCCGTGCCAGCGGTTGTCCGGCAACCGCCCGAACAGCACTTGCGGACGGCTGGCCGCCAGTTCCTTGAGGCTGCCGGCCCTGAAACGGACCACCCGGTGCTGTTCGGCCACATAGAGGTAGCCGTCTCGCCAGGCGATGCCGTTGGGAACCTTAAGCCCGGACAGCACCCGCACCACTTTTTCCGGCTTGTTGTCCCGGTCGGCGTCGACGATGGCGAAGACACTGTTGCTGCGGGTTCCGACGAAGACCACGCCCAAGGGCGGGGCGACGCTCAGCGACCGGGCGCCGGGAACCTGGGCGTACGGGGCGATGGCGAATCCCGGCGGCAGGGTCAGGCTTTGCAGGTTGGGATCGGCAGCGCTGCAGGCGGTGGCGGTGGCGGCAAACAGAGCCGCCAGGACGAGCGTCCGCAAACGGTGCATCTTCTTCTCCTCCATGGTTGACGCCCTATTGTGAGCGTTCTCGCTTCAGCGGACAAGAGGGCGGCTCTATGCAAGGGATATGGGGGGGTGTGTAATCCCCAAAAGAAAACCGGCGCTCGCAGAGCACCGGTTTAGCACATAACGTTCGGGCCGAATTTATTAGCGCATATAGACGTGCACTTCGTTGGTTTTTGCAGCATTGCTGGTTTTTGCCGATACCGCGACACGCGACGGCGGCAGCCCCATGGTGACCAGAGAGCGTAGAACGCCTTCCGCATGGCGGCGGGATTTGGTGGTGTTCAGCGCCACCCGGGCCGGGCCGCCGTAACCGGGCGCCACGGCGACCAGATCGAAGACGGCATCTGGGCGGCGTTCGAGGACGCGGCTGACGGCATTATAAAGCGCCTGTTTGAATTCCACGTTGGTGCGGTCGAAGCGGATGACCACCAAGGGCCGGCGGCCGGCGGTGTCCATGGCGCGCAACGGGCCGCTGCCGAGGTTGGAACCGGCCGATGAAATCATCGCCTTGTTGACCAGGCTGGCGCCGTAAATCTCGCCGCTCTTGATGCCGGCCGACAGCAGGTTCAGGTTGGACCGTTCGGTGGCCACGTAGTTGGTCTGGCGGCGCACGTCGTCGGAAACTTCTTTCAACAGGCGGTCGATGAGAATAACCGTCGTGTTGACTTCATCCTCGAGGGTGGCCAACTGGCGGTGGTCTTCATCGACGGCGCCGGAAACGCCAAAGGCGGCCCGGGTCGATTCCGACAAAAAGGCCGACATGGTGGAATCGGCGGTTACCGTTGTCGCCAACTGGTTCATGGAGGTGATGTCGGAAGCCAGACGGTCCAGACTGGACTGGGCGCCGTTGAACTGTTGCACCAGGATCGGGTTGCCGGGCGTCGTACCGACCTGCAGGCGGGCGTTAACGGCGGCGACGGTGCCGTGATAGCGCTGCGAATTCTGCACCATCTTGCCGCGCAGGCCCTGCAACTGTCCGTTATGCTGGGAAATCGAGGTTTGCAGCTTTTTCAGTTCGCTGCGAAGTTCGATCACCTTTTTGCCGACGAAAGTGCCGGTTGCCTGACCCGGCGTGACGCCGGTCGGTTCGAAATTGGTGGTTCCCAGAGACGGCTGTGAGCCGGGTGCCGCTGGCGCTTGCGCCTGCGGCGCGGAGGCCCGGGGCGCCGGTGCTGCCGCCGCTTGCTCTTTCGGCGCCGCCGCTTTCTGTTCGGCCGTGCCGCCAGCCGGGTCTTCGCCGGTCAGCGAAGGCCACAGTGCTTCTTCCGTGAAGGAACAGGCGGGTAGCAAAAGAACCGCCCCCAAGATAATTGCTCGGACCCCTGTAAACTTCATCACGCCAATACGCCTTTTTTTTACTTTAAAGTTATGTGGACAGTAGCATAACCACTAAATGGGAACTGGAAAACAGTAATTTCTCTTTTTATTCATCGGGATAGTACCCAATGCTCCTAGTTGGGACAAGCTTGGATTTTTTTCCCGCAAAGCGGCCTTAAAAGCGGTCTCCGGAAAGCCCCCAACATTCCTAATTCGGTGTCTTGCCAAGGGCCGATCCCTGGAGTAGTGTCCCCCGCTTCCGAAAGGAAGCTTCCGCCGCCGGTTTCCGGCGTTTTCAGGAAGTGAAGCGCCCGTAGCTCAATTGGATAGAGCGTCTGACTACGGATCAGGAGGTTGGGGGTTCGAGTCCTCCCGGGCGCGCCATTTAAATCAAGCCCTTATCCCCGAAAAACGCCCCTGCCCGGGACCGCTCAGAAATAAGCGGCCAGATTGCGCCGGATGCGCTCCAGCACCGGTTCGCCGCCGGCTTCCGCCGTAAATTCCAGGCCGGTGACCGTCTCAAAGAGGCGGATATAGCGTTCTGAGAACTCAACCAGGGTGTCGCTGGGAATGTCGGGGATCGGATCCTTATAGGGATCGCAGCGCTCGTTGACCCAGAGGCGCAGGAATTCCTTGTCCAGGCCGTCCGGGTTTTGCCCCGCCGCCAGCCGTTCGGCGTAGCTTTCCGTCAGCCAATAGCGGCTGCTGTCGGGGGTGAGGATTTCATCGGCGAGGCAGACCGTGCCCTCGGCATCCAGGCCGAACTCGAACTTGGTGTCGACCAGGATCAGGCCGCGCTGGGCGGCCAGTTCCCGTCCCCGGGCAAAGACGGCCAGCGACAAGTCGGCCAACTGGTCCCAAAGCGCCTGGCTGAGCAGCCCCTGTTCGACGATTTCCCGGGGCGTGATGGGGGCGTCGTGCTCTCCCTGGGCGGCCTTGGTGGTCGGCGTCAGGATGGTGTCGGGCAATTTCTGGTTCTTGACCAGGCCGTCGGGGAAGGTAACGCCGTACATCTGGCGCGCGCCGCCTTCGTACATCGGCCAGATCGAGGTGTTGGTCGAGCCGGTCATGTAATCGCGGACCACCATTTCAACCGGCAGCATATCCAGGTTCTTGCTGACCAGCACATTGGGATCCGGGTATTCGATGACGTGATTGGCACAGATATCCCGGGTCTCATCGAACCAGTAGCGCGCCGTTTGGGTCAGCACCTGCCCCTTAAAAGGGACGGCGGTAAGGTTGACGTCAAAGGCGCTTTGGCGGTCGGTGGCGATGATAATCAGGCGTCCGTCGTCGAGGCGATAGGTATCGCGGACCTTGCCCAGGTAATGGTTGGGCAGTTCATTGATGGTGGCGTCGGTCAGCACATTGCCGATTTGGGTTTCGATGGTGTTTTTATCAATCATGGTTTTCCGAGGTCCGTTTGCCGGGGTCTGCTGTGTTGCGTGAACGGTTTAAATCCCTCCGGGTCCGCCGGGGAACCGGGAAGGATTGCTGTGATACACAGAACTTACCGCCAGTGCAATTCTCTTTGAAAAGCCGCCGGGTTTGGGAGGAGGGGAAAGTCTTTCCGCCCTCACCACGGCGGCACCCGGCCGCCTTTCCAAAAACCGTCGCGGACCTGCTGGGCGGCCTGTTCGTCGCGGATAAAACCGGGTTCTTCGGCGCGGTTGGCCAGGGCCCAACCCTGAACCACCATGTATTTGTTGATGTTCGAACGGCCCAGGTAACAGACGGCGGCAACCGGTTGCGGGCCGCCCTCATGGCGCGGCAGGCAGCGGACGGTGCGGCCGCTGACCAATAGATACAAGGCACGGGCGGCCAGCTTGCCGCAGGGATATTCCTTCTCCTTGCGTTCGGTCTTGCAGATCTGTTCCAGCGGCGGGGCGTTGATCCCGAACAACCGCATTTTGGTGCCGTTCAACTCGAAGGTATTGCCGTCGATAACCTTGACCGTGCCGGTCACTTCCTGGGCCATTGCGGGCGCCGCCGACAGCAGTATAAGCATCATAAAAAGGCTGATCAGCCGCATGGTCCGTGCCGTCCTTCCGGCAAAAGTCGATTTTCCGGCAGACCCGTGATATGCTGGCTGCATGCAGTGCTTACCGACCCTGTTGCCGGCCTCCGGAAAATCCGTCCTGACGGGTTTTGCCGCCGTGCTGGTCATCTTGCTGGCCCAGGCCGCCGCCGTCAATGACGCCCGGGCCGACCGCTATGCCACATCGGTAAGCCCCTACTGGCGCGTCGGCGACCTGGACAAGGTGCTTTCCGACGCCTGTCAGCGGGGTGAATTCAACCAACGCCAGACCCTGAAACTGACCATTGGGTTCCTCGGCAAGCAAGGTCCGGCCACCACCGGCATTGCCAACAAAGACTATAACCTGCGCGATCCCAAGGGTCTGGCCCAGAAGGGATACACCTTCCATTTCTATAACGACGGTTATTCCAACTGCCGGGTCTATGTGTCCGGCCGGCGGCGCTGATCGGCCGTTCCCGGTGTTGCGGACAGTGCCCATGATCCCCCCGAAAAAACATCTTGAGGAGGCCCCGGTCCGCGCATGAGCGCCACGGTCCGTATCCTGCCTTCCGGCCACGAATTCGACCTGGAACCCCATGATACGGTTCTCGAAGGCGGTTTGCGGGCCGGTTATCCGGTTGCTTATGGCTGTTCGAACGGCAATTGCGGCTTCTGCGCGGCCCGCCTGATCGACGGCGAGATTGAGGAAACCCTGCATTCCGATTTCGTTTTCAGCGACGCCGAAAAGGCCGAGAACAGTTTCCTGATGTGCGCCAACCGGGCGCTGGGTGATATTGTCGTCGAGGCCCCGGAAGCCCTGGGTGCGGATGACATTCCGCTGCAAAGCCTTAAGGCGCGGGTGAAGGCCGTTGAAGCCTTGAGCGACGATGTGCTCAATGTGCACCTGCGCACGCCGCGCACCAGCCGGTTGAGGTTCCTGGCCGGTCAGTACGTCAGATTGGGCGGGGCCGGGGGGCCGACTGGCGAGTACACGGTGGCCAGCTGTCCCTGTGATGACCGCAACCTGCACATTCACATCGGCCGCCGGGACGGGGCGGCCTTTTCCGAGCATGCCTTCAACGGCCTGAAAGCCAACGACACGGTGCCGGTGGAAGGTCCCTGGGGAAGTTTTGTGCTGGCCGAGGACAGGGTGCGGCCCTTGTTGTTCCTGGCTTTCGGCACCGGCTTTGCCCCGGTCCGCAGCCTCGTCGAACACGCCATGTCGTTGGACGAGGCAAAAGATGAAACGACGCCCATGCTTGTCTATTGGATGACGGAAGGCGGCGGCGATCCTTATCTGCATAATTTGTGCCGGTCCTGGCAGGACGCCTTCGAGGATATCCGCTACACGCCGCTGGCCTGTCCCGGCGGGGAGGATGACGGCCGCCGCCGGGCCTGGCTTGATCTGATGCAAAGGGTCCGCGAAGAGGTCGGCGACCTGGCCGGGTTCGACGTTTATCTCTCGGCCCCGGAAGGGCTGCACGGGGAAAGCCGGGAATTTTTCAACGATGCCGGGGTGGCCGGCAACGCCCTGCACCTGGAACCCCTGCGCCAGGGCTGAGGGCGGTTTTCAATATCGTCTGTTGGGGGGTGTTTATGAGGCCTGCAACAGGCGTTTCACATGGGACAGGTTTTTTTCGGCGATGGCTTCCATGCCTGCCGCCCCGTAGGTGTTATAGAAATCGCGGGCCTGTTCGAAAGCTTCCGAAGCCTTCTGCAAAGTCGCTTTTTCACCGGTCATCTTGCCCAGCAGGAACAGCGCCGAGCCCAGGTTGTTCTGGGTTGCCGCCCACAAAAGGGGCGTCTTCTCCTGGGTGCGGACTTCGAGAGCCGAGCGGCAGGCTTCGACGGCTTTCTTGAGGACTTCCGGATTGCGCAGCTGTTCTCCCAGAACCTGGGCGGCCTGGGCAAAATTGTTCATGACGTCGGCCCAGCGGAGCGGATGGGCGGCCCGGGTATAGACCTGCAGGGCGGCTTGAAAGGCGTTCAGGGAATCCTTCAGGGCCTGTTGATCGCCGGCTTTCATATCGAGCCGGTATAGGGCAAGGCCGAGGCGGTTTTGCAGCGCCGCCCAAGGTAGCGGAAAATCGGTTTTGTTAAGAACCCCCAGGGCTTTTCTGTAGGTCTCGGCGGCTTCCCGCAGTAATTCCGTATCATTGGTTTTTTCGCCCAGGGCCTGTAAGGCGGCACCCCGGTTGCGCTGAATGAAACCCCAGGCAAGCGAACTGCGGTCTTTCGAAAAAGACTCCGCCGCCGCCCGATAGGCTTCGGAGGCCAGGGTGAGCAGCTCGGTGGAGTCTTTTTGCATACCAACTTGGGCGGCGGCATTGGCGAAGCTGACCTGGACAGAGGCCTTTTCCCGCGTCGTCAGGTCGGGCGGCAATTCCTTGATGGCCATCATCGCCGCTTCAAGGGCATCACCGCAAACCAGCCTGATTTGAGCTTCCTTGCCCTTGGAAGAGGGGGTAATGGCGGCCAGCGCCACGGCATGCAGAACGGCGCCGAACTCCGGGCCGAAGTCGGCCGGCAGGCTGAGGCAGATGACACCGCCAAAGACGCCCTGGCGGTCCTCGTCCTCTTTTTCCGCCGATACGAAGCGCAGGAAAATAGTAGCCCCCGGCGATGGTACGGTGCCCCAGACCAGCAAATCCGCCTTGGCTTCCTGCAATAACTGGCGGGCCGCGGATTTGGCGACGGCCAGTTGCTGCAGCGATTCGGGGGCGGGGTCGATGTCGCCCTCTTCATCCATGGGTACGGGCGGCAGCACCTTATTGAGACGGCGGACCCGGGTGCCGATGCGCCGTTCCAGACCAGCGGTTACGGCTTTGCTGAGATCGGTGCCGCTTTCATCCATAATCGTCATGACCCGGATTTCCAGGCGTTCGGTCTGGTCGCCCTTTTCGGCGCCGAGCAGACGGTCGAACAGTCCCGGTTTTGACGATCCCGGTTCGGCCGGCGTGGCTGCCGTTACCGGTTGTGTTACCGGGGCATGGACCAATCGTTCATTGGTGTTGCGCAGCCTTTCAACCAGTTTCCCCATGATCGAGAAGGCCGTTTCCGGTTCGTTTTGCACGGATATCAGGAAATCTTCGCGCGAAATGACCTGAACGACGACGTCGCCGACGGCCCGGGCGGTGGCGCTTCGGGGACTGCGGTCGATGATGCCCATTTCGCCGAACAGTTCACCCTTTTCCAGCCGGGCCAACATAACAGCCCCCGCGTCGCCGGATTTGAGAAGTTCGACGGAACCCTGCAACAACATGTAGGCATGGCTGCTGGCTTCCCCTTCGCTGAACAGGATATCGCCGTCCTTGTATGTACGTTCGGTGCTTTTCAAAGGACTCCCCAATCGGGCTGCGGGCCGAAAAAAGTCTCCGTTCTGCCCTTCTTGCCTCTATCCATAATATATGGTGACTCCAGCCGGATTGCGGGTCAATACGCGGCGATCAAACCGAGTGTCGGCTTGGCAAGTGAAATATACGTAAAGAAGACGGGCCGCAAGCGCCGCCGGGCGGCCCATCCGGCGGCTGGGCCGTGACACCCGGGGAGCCGTTTATTTCTCCGGCAATGACATCCGGCTATGATTTAGGCGGGCAAAAGGCGAAGGATCGTGGGATATGGATTTCAACTTAGCAGAAGTTTTTGACGGGGTTCCGGGCAATGTGGGCAGCCTGCCGGATGGCCCCGGCGCTTACCTGTTGTTGATCGAAGCGGCAAAGGGCCTGCGCCTGCCGAAGACCCTGGAGGGGGGCAGGCTGCTGGTTGCGGGCACCTATCTCTATGCCGGCAGCGCCTATGGGCCCGGCGGTATCCGGGCCCGGGTGCACCGCCACCAGAAACGAAAGAAAACAATCCGCTGGCACGTCGACCGGCTGACTGTTCGTTTCGGAGTGGCGGCGGTGCTGGCGTGGCCGGGCGGACGGGAATGCGATCTGGTCGACAAGCTGACGGCGCTTGATGGCGTTAGCCTGCCGGTATCCGGTTTCGGCAGTTCCGATTGCCGCCGTTGCCGGGCCCATCTGCTGAAACTTTCCGAAGGCGTAGACGGGCGTCAACTGTCGGCGGTCCTGGGACGATTGAGAAACGCCGTTAGGTATCGGCCGTCATAGCCGGAAAAAAGTGGTCCCCCCGCCAACCGGCGAGGCCGAAAAAAAGCATCCGCAGGCTTCTTATTTTGGCCTTCCGGGCGCCACCCCGAATCGGTACTACCGTTAATGGACCGGACGGGTATTTCTTTGCTTGTTGGCAGGGCTGGATCAAAATGGTTACAAAAGGGGCTGAATCATGTTAAATCAAGGTGTTAGAAGTCCCTTATCCGTTGGTGCGGGGTCCCTGATGGGAAAATTTTCAACATTACAGTTGTAATTTGCGCTAAAAAGGATAGGTGGATTCGTGGCGGCAGCTTAACGGTGGCCGGACCATTGGCCTTGTTTATTGGTGGGAATTATACCTGACCCTTGTTGATGAAGACTCCCGAAGACCAAGCGGCGCCTAAGAAGAAACGGCGATCCCTCTTTTCTTTTATTGGAAAGACGGGCGTGCTGATTATTGTTGCCATCGCCGTGGTCGCCGCCTTCATTGAAAGTTTCAGCCAGTTCATGCCGGGCTTGCTGGATCCTTACCTCAAACCGGTTACCGAAAAGACCGGTGAACTGATCGGCGACTCCAAGGTCGGTAGTATTAGCAAAAAATTGGCAGCCATCGGCAGCACCATTGCCGATAAAACCGGCGAGATGGTTGACGAGATCAAACGGGAAGTTCTGGAAAGCGACGGCCCGAAGACAAGCCCCGTTCCCCGGAAAGATGAGAAACCGGTGGCGGTGAAAGCACCGCCGGTTCCGTCACGGCCGGCGGCAAAAGCTACCCCCCCGGCAGCCCCGGTTGCCGAACAGGCGCCGAAAGCGGCTATTGAACCGGTAGAACCGGTTAAGGCCGTTGTCCCTATTGAGCCTGTTGCAGCGGCAAAGCCGGAAACGGCAGAGGCCGATAGTGGTGATTCGATCATCGCCCGGCTTGCCGCCGAGATCGAATCTGAAGGGACTAAACCGGCGGTCGAGGAACCGGCGGCAGAAAAGACCGGCGATGTTCCGGCCCCGTCCGCTCCGGCGGATGCTCCGGCCGTGCAACCCGAAAGCGCCGCGGCCGCTGACCAGGGCGATTCCATGCCGTCCCTGGACCTGCCGTCCGATAGCACCGAACAATCCCCGGAACAGGTGGCGGAAAAAACCGAAGGCGACCTGTCCCTGCCCGGCGATGCGGCGGTCGGAGAAACCCTGCAACCGGACACCGACTCCGGCGGGCTGGAACAACTCCCCGAAGCGGCCCTGACGGAAGAACCGGCTGAGCCGGAAAAAATGGTTGCGGCTGTTCAGGCTTTCCCGAAGCCTCAGAAGAAACCGGCGGCTCCGGCCAACCGGACGACGGCGTCTTCGGGCCAGCAAGCGTCGCTGCCGTCCGGCGACACCATCTCAAACCTGATCAAAGTCGCTGATGACGGCAATGCCCTGGCTCAGTTCCAATTGGGTATGCGCTATTTTAACGGCCAGGGAGTCGGACAGGATTACGCCAAGGCCGCCGAATGGGTACAGAAAGCCGCCGATAAGGGATCCGTCGCCGCCATGGTGCAATTGGGCGTCATCTATATGCGGGGGCTTGGCGTCGACCAGGACAAGGCCAAATCGGCGTCCTGGTTCCTGCGGTCCGCCGAAGGCGACAGCCGCGCCGGACAGTTCAATATGGCGCAACTCTACCGGCGCGGGGAAGGTGTCGAAAAGGACGAGGTGATGGCCGCCTATTGGTACCGGCGGGCGGCGGAACAGGGTTTGGTTGCCGCCCAGTTTAATCTCGGCCTGATGTATTTCCAGGGTGTTGGCGTTCTCAAGGATCCGCAATCGGCGTATCAATGGGTCGACAAGGCGGCTGAACAGGGCGATGTGCGGGCCGCCGAATTCCGTGATTACCTGAAATCCACCTTGCCGCCGGAATTGATCGAGCAGACCCCAAAGCCTTAGAGCATTTCTTAACAGGCAGCCAGCTTGCGAAGCAGCAGTTCCACTTCATCCGGGTTGCGGAGCTTATAATTTGCCGCCGAGGTGCGGTCCGGGCCGCTGTTCTCCTGGTCGTCGACGAAAATGCCGATGCCGGACCCGGCGATGGCGGCGAAGGCGTCTTCGTCGGTAACGTCGTCGCCGATATAAACCGGCACCACGCCGGGGCCGGAAAGGCCGGTTTTTTCCAGGAGCCACTGCACGGCCTTGCCCTTGTTCCAGTCAAAGTCGGGCTGGATCTCGTAAACCATTTTTCCCGGGGTCAGGCGCAGACCGTCGAAGTCGGCGATGACGGCTTTAACGGCGGTTTCGACGGCGGCGGTTTCGGCAGCCGGTGTTTGCCGGTAATGAACGGCGACCGAGGCCCACTTGGGTTCGGCGAAAGCCCCGCTGATGGCCGCCAAGTCTTTTTCCAGACGTTCCGTGATGTCGCCGATGACGGCATGGAACGGTTCGCAGTCGATGTTATGGGCGATACCGCCGTCGGGGAAGGAAATGTCAAAACCGTGGTCCCCGGCATAGGTCAGGGCATCGAGGCCGACCAGGGTGCGCACATCCTCGCGCCCGCGCCCGCTGATGATGGCGGTGTTATGGACGGCGGCGAGGTCGGCGACTGCGGCGCGCATGGCCGGCGCCAGACGGGCCTTTTCGGGGCGTTCGGCGATGGGTGCCAGGGTACCGTCGAAGTCGAGGAAGACGGCCAGCCGCCGGCCGTCGAGGCGGCGGGCGATCTGGTCAAAATTTTCCAGGGCCGACGGCAAGTCGCCGATGGAATGGGGCACCGGTTCAGTCTCCGTTTAAATCCTTACATAAAGCCATAGGGCCTTTATGGGGTGGCCTTCAATAGTCATCTTGGAGGGCTTTGAAAAGCCCTCATTGCCGGTTCGCACGGCTGACGGTTGTTGGCGGGCCGCTGGCGTTATAAATTCTATCCCATGATGCTTTACGATATGCCCCTCTACCGGCCGCCCAGCGAAGGCCAGAATCTGATCCTTCAGGCGACATTGGGCTGTTCCTTTAACGGCTGCACCTTCTGTTCCATGTATAAGACGAAGTCCTATCAGGCCCGCCCCCTGGAAGCGGTCTTTGCCGATATCGAGGACGCCGCCGGCGACTGGCCGGAAGCCCACCGGATATTCCTGGCCGACGGCGACGCCCTGGTGCTGCCGATGGATGACCTGTTGCGTATCCTGGACAAACTGTCGGCAACCTTTGCCAACCTGCAACGGGTTTCATCCTACGCCACGCCGATCAACCTGCACCGGAAGTCCGTGGCCGACTTGCAAGCCCTGAAAGCGCGCAAGCTAACCTTGATCTCTGTGGGCCTTGAATCCGGCTCCGGCGATATCCTGCACCGCATCCGTAAGGGCACCACGCAAGCCTCGATGACCGACGCCCTGGCCCGGGCCCGGGAAGCGTCCCTGAAGGTCTCGGCCACGGTGGTGCTGGGCCTGGGCGGACGCAACCGCTGGCGGGACCACATCGAGGGCACCGCCGAGGTCGTCAACCGGGTGCCGCCGACCTATCTCTCGACCCTGCAACTGGGCCTCGAAGCCTCTGTCGAGGGCCGCTTTATGGAGAAATTCGGCGAGCCTTTCATCTGGCAGGACGACGACGGTATTTTGGCTGAACTGGAATACCTGCTGGACCGCCTCGATCCGCCGTCACCGGTTATCTTCCGTTCCAACCATGCGTCCAACTGCCTGCCGCTGGCCGGCACCCTGCCGAAGGACAAGGACCGCTTGCTGGCCGAGGTGCGGGCCGCACAAAGCGGGCAGGTGGCCTTGCGCCCGGCCTACATCCGGGGGCTTTGACGGGACTCTGCCGGCCCTTACGGAAGGGTTTCTTTTTTTACCCACACAAAAAAACCGAACAAATATCGGGTTTTAGCCCCCTTCCTGTTTCGTCATCCGAATTTTAAGTTGAAATCGCAATACCCCTAAATTAAGTACCACTTAAGAGCATGTACAAATGCAAATTAACGTTGGATTTATGTAAAAAGTCATAAGTTTAATAGAGAATAAGAACTATACTTTTGGATAGCTATAAGTAACAGGACAGTTACAAAGACGTTTTTACTTCTAAGGCGTCAGTTAATTGTATCGGGGAGGACTTGAAGTATGAAAATTTCCATCAAATTACCGGTTGTCATCGTCGTCATGTCGTTGGTGGCCGCCGTTGTTACCGGCATTATCGGCTTCGTTCAGGGTAAACAGGCCCTGCAAGAAGAAGCTTTCAACAAACTGGTCTCCATTCAGAAAAGCCGGACGGCTGAACTCACACGCTATCTGGACAGTATTCATTTCGATTTAGCCCTTTTGGCGAAAAACCATATGACCATCGATGCCCTTAAGGCATTCGATGAGACTTTCAACGGTTTCGGCAATAATCCCGTGCAAGCCGCCCATAAACTCTACATCAGCGACAACCCCCATCCGACCGGCGAAAAGCATAAACTGGACGCTGCCGCCGATGGCTCCGACTACAGCAAGGTGCATGCCGGGTATCATCCCTATTTCAGGGAATTCCTGGAATCGCGGGGGTATTACGACATTTTCCTGGTCGATAATGACGCCAATATCGTCTACAGCGTTTTCAAGGAACTGGACTACGCGACAAACCTGAAGTCGGGAAAGTGGAAAGATACCGACATCGGCAAAATTTTTCGCCAGGTAGCGGATAACGCCAAGCCCGATTTCTTCACCATCACCGACTTTGCGCCGTATGCGCCCAGCAGCGATGCCCCGGCCAGTTTCGTCGCCACGCCGGTCTTCGGCCGGGACGGCGGCAAACAGGGCGTGCTTATTTTCCAGATGCCGATCGGCAAGATCAACGCCATCATGCAGCAATCAGCGGGAATGGGTGAATCCGGTGAATCCTATATCGTCGGCGTCGATAAGCTTCAGCGCAGTGATTCCCGTTTCTCGAAGGAATCCACCATCCTCAAACAGAAAGTCGATACGCAACCGGTCATCAACGCCCTGAAAGGCGGGGAAGGGGTTCTCATCGCCGCCGATTACCGGGGGATCGACGTCTTAAGCGCCTACGGGTTGCTGGATTGGATGGGCGTTAAGTGGGCCATTCTTGCCGAGATCGACCTGGAGGAAGTGAATATCCCCTCCTCCTCCATGCGCAATTTCATGCTCATCGCCATCACCCTGTTGATTGCCGTGCTGGCCGCTATCGGGGTCTTCTTCGCCCGCTCCCTGACCGGGCCTATTTCCTCAATGACGTCGTCCATGGGGCAGCTTGCCAACGGCGACCTCGAAACAGAAGTGCCGGCCAGGGGGCAGAAGGACGAGATCGGGGAAATGGCCGAGGCTGTACAGGTATTTAAGGAAAACGCCATCAAGGTTAAAGAGATGGAAGCCGAACAAGAGTCCGCCAAACACCGTACCGAAGAGGAAAAGAAAGCCATGATGAACGATATGGCCGACGACTTCGAGGCCAGTATTGGGGGGGTCGTGCAGACCGTATCCTCGGCGTCTACAGAATTGCAATCTTCGGCGGAAACCATGTCGTCGACGGCGGACCAGGCCAATTCCAAGGCGTCAGCCGTCGCCGCGGCGTCCGATCAGGCATCGAGCAATGTACAGACGGTGGCGACGGCGGCTGAGGAACTATCCAGTTCCGTCTCTGAAATCAGCCGCCAGGTTTCTCAATCCACCCAGATCGCCGGTACGGCGGTCAAGGAAGTGGACGAAACCAACGCCAAAATCCAGGGCCTTGCCGAGGCCGCGCAAAAGATTGGGGACGTGGTGGAACTGATCACTGATATTGCCGAACAAACCAATCTTCTGGCCCTCAACGCCACCATCGAGGCGGCCCGGGCCGGTGACGCCGGCAAGGGATTTGCGGTGGTTGCCTCCGAAGTGAAAAACCTGGCCAATCAGACGGCCAAGGCTACGGAAGAGATCGGTTCTCAGATCACCGGAGTCCAAGGGGCCACCCAAGAGGCCGTCGAGGCCATCGGCAGCATCGGCCGGACCATCAACGATATGAACGAAATCGCCTCGGCGATTGCGGCGGCGGTGGAGGAACAGGGCGCGGCGACGGCTGAAATCGCCCGCAATGTGGAACAGGCGGCCAGCGGTACCCAGGAAGTGTCTTCCAACATTACGGGGGTCAGCCAGGCAGCCGGGGAAACCGGCCAGGCGGCGGGGCAGATTTTAAATGCCGCTCAGGAACTATCCAGCCAGTCTGAAATGCTGCGGGGCGAAGTGGATAAGTTTATGGTCCAAATTCGTGCCGCTTAACAAGACAACCTGAAGACACCGAAGGAACGGGCGGTCATTGGGCCGCCCGTTTTCTTTTGCTGCTTAAAGAATATCGAGGACGCTTTCCGGCGGCCGGCCCATGGCGGCCTTGTCGCCCTTGACGACGATGGGGCGTTCCAGGGCGCGCGGGTGGGCGGCGATGGCTTCGATCAGGGCGTCGCCGTCCAGGTCCGGGTCGATACCTTCCTCCTTGGCCTCTTTCGGACGCAGGATATCGCGGGGACCGGCGCCCATTTTTTGCAGCACGCTCTTTAGCTCATCGGCGCTGGGCGGCGTGTTCAGGTATTCGACGACCAGGGGATCGACGCCGTTTTCCTCCAGCAGGGCCAGGGTCTGGCGGGATTTGCTGCAACGCGGGTTGTGGTAAATGGTGACGCTCATCGGGGTCGCTCCCTCTTGCTTAAATGTCCAGCGGCGGGATCATAGCTTTGCCGCTACCGGGTTTCAACCGGACTCAGTCTAAGGACTCTTCTTCCAGGTCTTCGGGCCTTTCGGCATCGATGACGCGCCTAGCCATATCATAGGAAAAACCGGCCCGGGCCAGGGCCGCCAGATCCTTCTCCCGGCGGTCGGTCCTGTCGCCGGACGTCCGGTACGGTCCCAGGCGGCGGCGGCGGGCCAGGCGGATGGCGGCCTTGAGGTCCGGGTCTGGTTGGTCGCGTTGCAGGCTTTCCAGGGCCGCTTCGGTGGCTTCCGTGCCGACCCCTTTCTGGCGCAGTTTCTGGCGGATCAGGCGCTGGG
>JADHTD010000018.1 GCA_016776525.1 Rhodospirillales bacterium | reverse complement strand
GAGGTCCGTTACAACATCAAAACCGGCCGTTTGACCCTCAACGGCAAAAGCCTGACCAACCCGGATCAGGCAATTTTAGCCGAAAAATGCCGGCAACTGATGCAGCGTTAAGGCCGGTCTGGAAAAATCTTTAAATGGAAACCATGCCGTTTTTCAAAGGGATAACCTCGACCCGCTCGCCTTGACGGGCGGCCGGGGCCTGCGGCGGTCGGACCACCAGACAGTCGGCATCGGAAAACAAAGCCATCATCGAGCTGTCCTGTTTTTCATAAGGCGTCGCCGTCAGGTTGCCGTCCGAGTCGGTGCCGAAAACCGCCCGCAGGTAATCCTGGCGGTGGTTGTTTTCCTTGAGATCGCGTCCGAGCAGGGCGCTATTCGCCCTGCCGCTTTCATCAGGCCGGTAAATACCCAACATGACCTGTAGGGCGGGACGCAGGAAAACGATACAGGTGACGCCCGCCGAAACCGGATTACCGGGCAGGCCCAGCACCGGCACTTCGCCCAGTTGGCCGAATATCAACGGTTTCCCCGGGCGCATGGCGATCTTGTAAAAAGTCAGGTCCATGCCTTCCTCGCCCAGCACCTGCCCCACCAGGTCATAATCACCGACCGAAGCGCCGCCAATCGTAATCAACAAGTCGCATCCCCTGGCGCCTTCCAGTTTTTCCAGCAGTGACTCCACCGTGTCCCGGGCGATGCCCAGGTCGACCGGCTCGCCGCCCAGCGCCTTCACATAGGAGGCGACGGCGATACTGTTGGAACTGACGATCTGGTTGGGTCCGACCGCATCGCCCGGCATGACCAGTTCGTTGCCGGTGGCCAGGACCGCCACCCGGGGGCGGCGGCGCACCGGCAGGCGGGCGTGGTTCATGGCCGCCGCCAGCCCGATATTGCGCCCGGTGAGCACGGTACCGGCCTTCAGCAGGACGTCGCCTTGCTTGAAATCGAGGCCCGCCGGGCGCACGAAGCGGCCCACGGGGGCTGTTTCCTTCATGGTGACGGCGTCGCCGTCGACGTCGGTGTCTTCCTGGATGACGATGGCGTCGGCGCCGTCCGGCAGCGGCGCGCCGGTAAAGATACGCACTGTCTGGCCGGGACCGACGGTGCCGTCAAAGCTGCCGCCCGCCGCCGACTCACCGATACGGGTCAGGGTTGCCGGGGGGCTGGCGACATCAGCGGAGCGCACGGCGTAACCGTCCATGGAGGAAACATCGGCCGGCGGCAGGGTCAGGTTGGACTGCAGGTCTTCGGCCAGGACCCGGCCGAGGGCGTCGGCGAGATCGACTTCCTCGGTATCGGTCAGCCGCACCCCGGCGGTTACCTGTTCTAATGCTTGTTCGACAGAAATCATTTAAGGGGCGCCCTCAGTCCGCCGAGAAGGTGCCGGATTTGCCACCGCTCTTGTGGGTCAGCCGGATGTTGACGATGCGCATGCCCCGGTCGACCGCCTTGCACATATCGTAGACGGTCAGCGCCGCCACCGAGACGGCGGTCAGGGCCTCCATTTCGACACCGGTGCGGCCCTTCAGTTTGCAGGTCGCCGTAATGTCGACGGCATTACTGTCGGTGTCGCAGGTCAGTTCCACCTTGACCGAACTGAGGGCCAGTGGATGACAGAGCGGGATCAGGTCGGCGGTTTTTTTCGCCCCCATGATGCCGGCCAGCTGGGCGACGGAAAGCACATCGCCTTTCTTGACGCCACCTTCGGTAATCAGCGCCATGGTTTCCGATTGCATGAAGACGGCGCCTTTGGCCGTTGCCGTGCGTTCGGTGATGTCTTTATCCGAGACATCGACCATGTGGGCGTTGCCGTCCTTGTCGATATGGGTCAGTTCAGCCATTTTTCTTCCTTCAGGCGACCAGTTTGGCGCTGCCGAGCAGGGCCCGCGTGGCGCTCTCCACATCTTCCTGGCGCATCAGTGATTCTCCGATGAGGAAACAGCGGGCCCCGGTTTTAGCCATGCGCGTTAAATCGTCGCCCGTATACAGGCCGCTTTCCGAAACCAGCAACCGGTCATCGCCGGCCATCGGGGCCAGTGTTTCGGTCATGGCGATATCCACTTCCAGGGTTTTTAGATTGCGGTTGTTGACGCCGATCAGCCGGGTTTTGAGTTTGAGGGCGCGTTGCATTTCCTCGGCGTTGTGCACTTCGGCCAGCACATCCATGCCGAATTCCCGGGCCGTCGCTTCCAGTTCGGCTGCCTGGGTATCATCCAAAGCGGCCATAATCAGCAGGATGCAATCGGCGCCGAGGGACCGGGCCTCGACAATCTGGTAGGGGTCGAGCATGAAATCCTTGCGCAGGGCCGGCAGGTCGACGGCGGCCCGGGCCGCCACCAGGAATTCATCGGCTCCCTGGAAATAGGGAATGTCCGTCAAAACCGAAAGACAGGTGGCGCCGCCGGCTTGGTAGGCAAGCGCCAGATTGACCGGATCGAAGTCGGCCCGGATCAGGCCCTTCGACGGCGACGCCCGCTTGATCTCGGCAATCAGCCCAAAACCACCGGCAGCCACGGCTGCTTCCAGGTGCTTGATAAACCCCCGGGGCGGCAAGGCGTCTTGGGCCAGGGTGGAAAGTTCACCCAAGGGGAGCCGTTTTTTACTGCGGTCGATATGCTGGCGTTTGTCGGCACAGATATTGGCGAGGACGTCGCTCATTCATCGGCCTCGTCGTCGGCCTCGTCCTCATTGCCTTCATTGCTGATGGCAATCAGTTTTTCCAGAGTGGCCATGGCCTTGCCTTTATCGATGGCCCGGGCGGCGATGGCGACGCCGTCTTTCAGGTCGTCGGTCTTGCCGGCAACCAGCAGGGACGCCGCTGAATTATACAACACGACATCGCGGAACGGCCCCGCTTCGCCGCCGAGCATGGCCTTCATGGCCGCGGCATTGGTTTCCGGGTCGCCGCCCTTGAGGTCTTCCGGGGCGGCCAGGGGAAGTCCGGCGTCATCCGGCGAGACCTCATAGGTGGCGACGCTGCCGTCTTCCTTGAGGTCGGCCACATAGGACGGGCCGGTGGTGGTCAGTTCGTCGAGGCCGTCGGAGCCGTGCACCACCCAGGCCCGTTCGGAACCCAGATTGCCCAGAGTCTGCGCCATCGGTTCGATCCACTCGCGGGAAAAAGCGCCGCTGAATTGGCGTTTGACGCCGGCCGGATTGGACAGCGGTCCCAGCAGGTTGAAGATGGTGCGGGTCGCCAGTTCGACCCGGGGGCCGCCGACATGCCGCATGGCGCTGTGGTGGCGCGGCGCCATCAGGAAACCGATACCGGCCTCCCAGATGGATCTTTTGACCAGTTCCATGTCGGCTTCGATATTGACGCCGAGGGAAACCAGCACATCCGCCGCCCCGGATTTGGAGGACAGCGCCCGGTTGCCGTGCTTGGCGACAGGCACGCCGCAAGCGGCGACGACAAGGCCGGCCGCCGTGGAAATATTGAAGGTTCCGGCCGCATCACCGCCGGTGCCGACGATATCGATGGCGCCTTTGGGGGCTTCGATGTGCAGCGCCTTGTCGCGCATGACGCTGACCGCGCCGGTGATTTCTTCAACGGTTTCACCGCGCACCCGGAGCGCCATCAGGAAGCCGCCGATCTGTGCCGGTGTGGCGTCGCCGGACATGATGATGTTGAAGGCCTCTTTTGCTTCATCGACATTGAGCGTGGCGCCGGTGGCAGCCTTGCCCAAGAGGGCCTTCATCCGTTCCATGGTATCGGTCATGCCGCGATCTTCCCCCGTGCTGATAACTTGAGGAAATTCTCAAGCAGTTTGTGGCCATGCTCGGAATCGATGCTTTCCGGGTGGAACTGGACGCCGAAAATGGGCAATTCCTTGTGTTGCAGGCCCTGGATGACGCCGTCGCCGCTTTCCGCCGTTATGTCGAAACAGTCGGGCAGGCTTTCGCGCTCCACCGTCAGCGAATGATAGCGGGTGGCGATAAAGGGGCTGGGGATATCGGTCAGCACCCCTTGTCCCTGGTGGGAGATGCTGTCGACCTTGCCGTGCATGGGGGCCGGGGCGCGCACCACACGGCCGCCGAAGGCCTGGCCGATGCTCTGGTGGCCGAGGCAGACGCCCAGGATGGGCAGCTTACCCGCCGCCTTTTCAATTAGTTCAAGGCAAATCCCGGCCTTGTCCGGGTCGCAGGGACCCGGCGAAATGACAATCCCTTCCAGCTTCAGGGCCAAAGCTTCACTGGCGCTCAGCGTGTCATTGCGCCGCACATCAACCTCCGCTCCCAGTTCTCCCAGGTAATGCAGCAGGTTGTAGGTGAAGCTGTCGTAATTATCAATTAGAAGAAACATTACAATAACTTACAACTATTTTCTAAAGACATCCATTAGCTTTTTCCGGACCCCGCAAGACCGCCGCCGCGGACCGCCGAGGCGCGCCACAATGCCGGGCGGCGGCGCTATCGTCAAGGTTCGCAAACCGCTTGATTCTTAAAGACAAAAAAGGAATCAGCGGCAATCGCTTGACCTTCCAGAGACTGTAAGGTTTAGTTATAGTATCCAGTATACTGGAAGGTTTGAAAAAGATGGATAAACACCTCGAAAGTGACGCCCTCTCTGTGGATCAAAGCCTGACCCTGCCGGTCGAGGGAATGACCTGCGCCACCTGTGCTTCGCGCATCGAAAAAGTGTTGGGAAAGATGCCGGGGGTCCATACAGCGGCGGTCAATTTGGCGACCGAACAGGCTAATGTGGATTTCGACCCGGAGACGGTGACGCCTCAGGACATTTCCGAAGCCATATCCCGGGCTGGGTTTTCGGTGCCGGCGCAAACCGCTGACCTGATGATCGAGGGCATGACCTGCGCGTCTTGTTCGGGCCGGGTCGAGAAAGCCCTGGCCAAGGTTCCCGGCGTCGTCACGGCGAGCGTCAATCTAGCGACGGAAGAAGCCCATGTTGCCTTCACGCCCGCCCTGGGCGGGGTGGTCAACCTGATATCGGCGGTTGAAAAGGCCGGTTTCAAGGCGCGGACTTTGGCCGAGAACAGCCAAACCGAAGAGGAAGAAGCCCTCGCCCGGCGCAACCGGGACGACCTGTTCACCTTTCTCCTGGCGGCGGTTTTCACCGTGCCCTTGGTGGCGCAGATGGTCTGGAACCTGGCCGGTTACGACTGGATGATCCCGGCGGTCATTCAATTGATCTTTGCCACCGCCGTACAATTTGGCGGCGGCGCCCGCTTTTACCGGGCTTCCTGGGGGGCGCTTCGGGCCCTGACCGGCAACATGGATTTGCTGGTGGTGCTGGGGACCACCGCCGCTTATGGCCTGAGCCTCTACAACACGCTGTTTCCCTATGAAGGCATGCACCTCTATTTCGAGGCCTCGGCGGCGGTCATTACCCTGGTCCTGTTGGGTAAATGGATGGAAAGCCGGGCCAAACGGGCGACCACCGGGGCCATCCGGGCCTTGATGAAGCTGCGTCCGGATAGCGCCCGCGTGCTGCGCGACGGGGCGGAAGTGGAAATCCCCGCCTCCCTGGTGGAAAGCGGCGATTTGGTAATTGTCCGTCCCGGCGAACGCTTTCCCGTCGACGGCGAGATCATCGAAGGTAGCAGCCAAGTCGATGAATCCCTGATTACCGGGGAAAGCCTGCCGGTGCCCAAAAACACCGGCGACCCGGTCACCGGCGGCGCCATCAACGGCGAAGGCCTGCTGCGCATCCGGGCGACGACGGTCGGTGGCGATTCGGTGCTGTCGCGCATTATCCAACTGGTCCAGGGGGCGCAGGCCAGCAAGGCCCCCGTGCAGCGTCTGGTCGATCAGATCGCCGCCGTTTTCGTGCCGGTGGTGGTGGTCATCGCGGCCTTCACCCTGGCCGGCTGGTGGGGGATCAGCGGTGATCTCGGACAGGGCATCATCAATGCCGTTTCGGTCCTGGTCATTGCCTGCCCGTGCGCCCTCGGCCTAGCCACCCCGACCGCCATCATGGTCGGCACCGGCACGGCTGCCTCCAACGGTATCCTCATTAAGGACGCCGAGGCCCTGGAGCGGGCCCACAAGATCGACACCGTGGTTTTCGACAAGACCGGCACCTTGACCGAAGGCCGCCCGACGGTCCGCCAGGTGAAAGTTGCCGACAGTATCAAGGAGGAGGACCTGCTCGGCTTTGCGGCCTCCGCCCAACAAGGCAGCGAACATCCGCTGGCCAAGGCCGTGCTCGATTATGCGGCAGAGGCTAAAGCCGGTCTGACAGTGGTTACCGGCTTTAACAGCCTTCCCGGAAAAGGCCTGAGGGCGACGGTCGACGGGGCTGTCGCCGTTATCGGCAACCGCTTGCTGATGGCCGAAAGTGGCCTGGATAGCGGCCCTCTGGATGAAACCGCCCGGGCTTTCGAGGTTCAGGGGCAGACCGTTATGTGGATTGGTGAAGAGGCCCCCCAGAAACGCCTGCTTGGTTTCATCGCTGTCGGCGACGCCGTTAAACCCCATGCCCGCATGGCCGTCGAGGGCTTGCACCGGGGCGGCGTCAAAGCGGTCATGCTGACCGGCGACAATAGCCGCACGGCCGCCGCCGTTGCCGAGACCCTGGGCGTCAGCCGGGTTTTGGCGGAAGTGTTGCCGGATCATAAGGCCGAAGAAATTAACCGGCTGAAAGAAGAGGGCCGCACGGTCGGCATGGTCGGAGACGGCATTAATGACGCCCCGGCCCTGGCCGCCGCCGATATCGGCTTTGCCATGGGCACCGGCACCGATGTCGCCATGCACACGGCGGGGGTGACCCTGATGCGGGGCGACCCGGCTCTGGTTGCCGACGCCATCGGCGTGTCGCGGGCGACCACCCGCAAAATCAAACAAAATCTGTTCTGGGCGTTTTTCTACAATGTTATCGCCCTGCCGTTGGCCGCTGCCGGTTTCCTTAGCCCGGTTATTGCCGGCGCCGCCATGGCCCTGAGCAGCGTTTCCGTGGTCAGCAATTCACTGTTGCTGAAACGCTGGCGGCCGCAATCAGAGTAAGGGGAAGGAGAGACCCATGAACATCGGATCCGTTGCCGAACATTCGGGCGTTCCCGCCAAGACCATCCGCTATTACGAGGAAATCGGCCTGATACCGCCCGCCGTCCGCAGTGATAATGGCTACCGCAGTTACCGGCAGAAAGACATTGAAATCCTGCGCTTTATCCAGCGCAGCCGCAAACTAGGCTTTTCGGTCAAGGATGTGGGAAACCTGCTGCAACTTTGGAATGACACGGAACGGGCCAGTGCCGACGTCAAGGCGCTGGCCCTGCGCCATATCGATGAAATCGAAGGCCGTATCGCCGAACTGGATAGTATCCGCAAGACACTCCTGCACCTGACCGAATGCTGTCACGGCGATGACCGGCCCGATTGTCCGATCCTGGACGGCTTGGCCAAGGGATAAGCCGGGGCAAGGAACTAAGGTCAGGACCCTAGGCGTTGACCCGCTTCGCGCCCTGGGATAGGCCTTGCAGGTAATAATCATAGATCGTGGACGGCGACCGTGAAGAGTCCGCTTTACAAACCACCGGTTATCAAACCCAATCCGATACGCCAGTTTCTCTGGGTTATCCTGGTGCTTGCCGGCATCGCCGCCGGTTATGCCATCAATTTGGCAATAACCTGGAATGAAGCCCCTCCTGCCGTCGAACAACCGGAGACCGGCAGCAAGCCGCTGGCGGCGTCGCCCAATCAAACCGCCGCCAAAAAAGAAAGCAAGCCCTGGTTCCGGTCGCAACCGCCGCCGCCAAAGCTTTTTAAGGCGCCCGATACGCCGCTGTTTCCGGACCCGCACAACGGCAACGGTGCCGCCCCGGAAACGGTTCTGGCTTATGAAGAATCCCTGCCACAGGAGATTTATGAGACGAAGGCCGCCGAGGCTGTGGAACCGGCCCGCAAACTGGTCAACGCCATCGCCGATCCGGCCCCCTATACGCAACCGCCCGCCGCCACCCCATCCCCGGCTTCGGTGAAGCAACCGGCGCAACCTAACACCCTAGAAAAGGTGACACCGTCACAGCCTCAGCCCCGAAGTGCCGGCACCCAGATGGCGGCCCTCTCTCCGGGGCCGGACATCCGGCCGGTGATCGTCCTGGTAATTGACGATATGGGGGTCGACCAGAAACGCTCCGCCAAGATTATTGCCCTGAAGGGTCCGCTGACCCTTTCCTTCCTGACCTATGCCAGGGATTTGGCCCGGCAGACGGCGGCGGCCCGCAAGGCCGGGCATGAATTGATGCTGCATGTCTCCATGGAACCGCAGAGCAAGTCCGTCGATCCCGGACCCAATGTCTTGCTGGTCGGGCTCGATAGCGCCGAATTGCGCCGCCGCCTGGTCTGGGGACTGGACCGTTTCCAGGGGTTCGTCGGTATCAACAACCATATGGGCTCTAAATTCACGGGCAACGCGGACGGCATGCAGGTGGTTATGGATGTCTTGAAAGAACGGCGTCTTTTCTTCCTTGATTCCCGGACCAGCGGCAGGACGGTCGGCGCCAAACTGGCGCGGCTGGCGGGGGTTCCCGTCGTCGAACGCAATATCTTCCTGGACAATGTTAATGACGAAGCGGCGGTGCTGGCCCGCTTGGCTGAAACCGAGCGTCTGGCCCGCCGACAGGGCGTCGCCATCGCCATCGGCCATCCCCGGGACGGCACCCTCAAGGCGCTCGGCAAGTGGTTGCCGCAGGTGGACTCGAAAGGATTCCGCCTGCTGCCCATTACCGCTGTCATCCCCAAGCCGAAAAAAAGCGGATAACTTGACCTTCCGGTAACTGGAAGGCTTTGACTGGATTTATAAAGAGAGAACGAACAATGGAGCAAACCATGGCAACAACGTATCGGGTACTGGGCATGTCCTGCGAAGGCTGCGCCAAGTCGGTCACCAACGCCATCAAGGCGGTGGCCTCGGATGCCGAGGTCAACGTCGATCTGGAAGCCAAAAGTGTTTCCGTCGGGGGGTCTGTCGACAGCGCCGTTGTCGAACAAGCCGTTGATGATGCCGGTTTTGAATTCGCCGGTCCCGCCTGAGTTGGGGCTGGTTACTCAACCCTGACGGTGATCTCGACGCGCCGGTTCATGGCGCGGTGTTCCGGTGTGTCGTTGGGAACCAGCGGCCTGCTGGCGGCAAATCCCTGGGCCGACAGGCGGCTCGGATCGATGCCCGAAATTTCAAGGATGTAATGGACGACGGAAACGGCCCGCGCCGTCGACAGGTCCCAGTTGCTGCGAAAGCGTTCCGTTGAAATGGGCCGGTCGTCGGAATGCCCGACGACGCCGATGACGCCTTCGCTCTCCGACAACACGCCGGCTATTTTGCGCAGGATCGGCTGAAATTTTTCCGATAAATTATCACTGCCGGCGGGATAAGCGGTCTTTTCCGGGAAACGGATCATAACGACGCCGTCTTTTTCATCGATACTCATTTCCTGGGCTTCGATTTCCTTGGCCAACACCACGTTAAGGCTTTTGGTAAGACGGCTTTCCTGTTCCGCTTCGCCGGCCGTTACTTCCTTTAAAACCGGCGTCGATTCATCGGGAAGAGCCGGGGTTTCCGGCATGGGAACATTGACCACCTGGGAGGCCACGTCTCGTTGAACGACGCCTTCCTGCTCAATCACCCCGACCAGTTTGGTAACCCGCGAGGAACCGAAGGCGTCGCGCATGGAACCGGCGATCTGTTTGTAAAGCTTCACATCCATCTCGGCGAAACTGAGCAGAAGCACGAACAGACATAGCAATAAGGCCATCAGGTCGGCGAAGGTGACCATCCAGGCGGGGGCGCCCGCAGGGGGTTTTTTGGCGGGCGCGGTGTTCATTCGGCGGCGGCCTCCTCTTCCTCCAATTCCGCCAGGTGACGTTGGTTTTCAGGCAGGTAGACCTGGAGAAGTTGGGCCAGAACCCGCGGATTCTGGCCAGCCTGGATTTCGACGACGCTGTCGATGATCAGCGACCGGGTCATGCGTTCGGTGTCGGTTTTTGATTCCAGTTTGTCGGCGATGGGCAGGGCGATGAGGTTGGCGATGAGGGCGCCGTAGAGCGTCGTCAGCAGGGCGATGGCCATGGCCGGGCCGATCGTTTTCGGGTCTTCCATGCTGCTCAGCATCTGCACCAGACCGACCAGGGTGCCGATCATGCCGAAAGCCGGGGCCGAATCGCCGATGCCGCGGAAAATCTTGCTGCCTTCCGCATGGCGCTGGATGGTCAGTTCCATTTCGCTGGTCATGGCTTTGCGGATGACGGCGGCGTTTTGGCCGTCGACGCACATCTGGATGCCTTTTTTGAAGAAATCATTTTCGATTTCCACACTTTCCAGGGCTAGCAGACCGCCTTTGCGGGCCTTGCGGGCAAGGTCCAGGGCAATGGTGATCAGGGTCTTCGGGTCGGACTTTTCGTTAATGAAGGCGGCCTTGGTGCCGTCTTTGAATGCGACGAACACCTGGTTGATTGGAAACTTGATCAGGGTTGCCGCAAAGGTACCGGCGACGACGATAAGAAAACCCGGTAGATTGAGGAATATCCAGAGATCGGAGCCGACAAGAATGGCCATGACGACGACGGTCATGCCGATGACCAGACCGAGTAATGTGGCGATATCCATCTCTGTCTCCTTAAGCGGGGACCCGTGGCACCCTCACATACCAGTCAGACCGAACGACGCAGGCCCGGCAACCCCTTGGGAATCATATTTAGCAAAATATTGAGCATAACTGTATGATAATGGTCAACTATTACCGGATGGATGTCTCAGAGGGTTTTAGCGTTTGCCTTCGAATTTGACCGCTTCTTCGGCAGCCCGGATGAGGGCCCGGGCCTTGTTGCGGCTTTCCTGGTATTCCGCTTCCGGGTCGCTGTCGGCGACGACGCCGCCACCGGCCTGCACGTACATGGCGCCGTCCTTAACGACGGCGGTGCGGAGCGCGATACAGGTATCCATCTCGCCGTTGGCGCCGAAATAACCGATACAGCCGCCGTAGATACCGCGCCGCACCGGTTCCAGCTCATCAATGATTTCCATGGCCCGCACTTTCGGCGCGCCGGAAACGGTGCCGGCCGGAAAGCCGCCCAACAGGGCGTCGATGGCATCAAATTTCTCGTCGTCGAGCACGCCCTCCACATTGGAAACGATGTGCATAACGTGGGAATAGTGCTCGATCAGGTTCTTTTCAGTGACCGTCACGGTGCCAATCTTGGCGACCCGCCCGACGTCGTTGCGCCCCAGGTCGAGCAGCATCAAATGTTCAGCCAGTTCCTTGGGGTCGGCCAGCAGGTCTTCGGCCAGGGCCTGGTCCTCGGCGCTGTCCTTGCCCCGCGGGCGGGTACCGGCAATGGGCCGGATGGTGACCTTGCCGTCGCGGAACCGAACCAGGATTTCAGGACTGGAACCAACCACGGAAAACTGTCCGAAATCGAGGAAAAACAGGAACGGCGACGGATTGAGTCGCCGCAGCGACCGGTAAAGGGAAAACGGCGGCAGGGTAAACGGCACCTGAAAGCGTTGCGACGGCACCACCTGGAAGATGTCACCGGCCATCACGTACTCCTTGGCCTTCTTGACCATGGCGTGGTAGCCCTCGCGCCCGACATTCGATGTCGGCATCGGCAATTCCTGTCCCCGGTCACCGGTTTCCCGGCGATAGGGAAGGCTGCGTTCGAAGTCGGCGATGATGTTGGACAGCCTTTCACAGGCTTTATCATAGGCGGCTTCGGCGCTATCGCTTTGGTCCGGCCAGATCGGCGTGATCGCCGTCACCTTGTCCTCGATGGTGTCGAAAATAGCCATCACCGTCGGCCGCATGAAAATGCCGTCGGGCACTCCCAGCGTATCCGGATTGTCGTCCGGCAGCCGTTCAGCCAGCCTCACCATGTCATAGGACATATAGCCAACGAGGCCGGAGGCCATCGGCGGCAAGCCATCCGGCAGGTCGATCCGGGATTCGGCGATGACGGCGCGCAGGCTGTCCAGGGTGCCGGACTTTTCGCTGACCGGGCAACTTTCGAAGCGATCAGGATCAAAGCGGGCGCGGCGGTTGATTTCTGCTTTGTTGCCGTGGCACCGCCAGATGAGGTCCGGTTTCAGGCCGATGATCGAATAGCGGCCCCGGATGGCGCCGCCTTCGACGGATTCCAGCAGGAAACTGTTCGGTTGGCCGTCGGCCAGTTTCAGCATGGCGGAAACCGGCGTTTCCAGGTCGGCGACCAGGGACGTCCTGACCACCTGCGCCTTACCGGCGTCAAAGACCTTTTTAAAGGTCAGGAAGTCAGGTTCGACGTGCATGGTTATTGGAAGAGCCGGTCGAGGGTGGCTTGGTTGACCGTCACCGGAAACCGCTTCCTGAGGTCGCTGGAAATCTGGCTGTTGATATCAACCTTCAGGCCCTGTTCGAGCAGACGGTTTATTTCATCGACGCCTTTCTTGTCCGATGACGGGTTGGCGTCCTGGATGTCCTTGAGACGGGCAATGGTATAGCCGGTGTCGCCCCGGGCCAGGGTGTATTCACCTTTTTTCAGGGTGAAAGCATTGGTGACCATTTCCGCCGGCAGGCTGCCATCGGGAAAACGGGTGAAAGCGGGCGACGTGGAAACCTTGGTTCCCAGTTCGGTGGCCACGGTTGCGAAATCGGCGCCGCCTTTGAGGCGGGCGAGGGCGGCTTTCGCTTTTTCCTCGCCTTTCTTGATGCGCTGCTGTGCTTTCCAGGCATTGACGACGTCACCCCGGATCGAGGCCAGGGGCTTCAAGGCCGGGGCCGTAATCTTGTCGACCCGCAGGATGAAATATCCGTCGGTGCCGGACTCGGTGAGCTGGCTCTCGGTGCTTTCCTCGGTCTGGGAGGCGGTCTCCAGGAACTTGCCTTTCGGCAGTCCGCTGATTTGTTTGCCGTCGGTGCCTAAGCCGCGGGCATCAATGTTGGCGATCTTGCGGGTCTTCAGGTTGATCGACTGGGACGCTTCCTCAAGGGTGGAGCCGCCGCCCAAGGCGTCTTCTAATTTGTTGGAAAGGGAAAACAGGCCGTCGATGGCTTTTTCCCGGGCCAGTTCCTTGGTCAAATCCCCTTTGACTTCAGCGAAGGTCTTCTGGCGGGCCCGTTCGATACCGGAAACCCGGAAAATGTGCCAGCCCAGCGGGCTTTTTACCGGTTTGCTGAAACCGCCCTGGGGCATGCCGAAAGCGGCTTCGGCCAGTTCCGGCAAGAGCTTGTCGCGGGTCATCTTGCCCAGTTCCAGGGACTTGGCGTCCATTTTGGCGACGGTCATGGCAACGGTGGCGAAATCGTCGCCTTTGACCAGCATGGCATGGGCTATGTTGGCGTCGAGTTCGGTGCCGACCACCATCTGTTGCAGGGTGCGCTGTTCCGGTGTGTTGAATTCGTCCTGGCGGTTTTCAAAGGCTTCTTTGATGAGTTCGTCGGCGACGGAGATTTCCTTGGCCAGTTCGTCGGCCTGCAACTCGACCACGGTCAGCGAGCGGTATTCCGGGGCGGTGAACCGCTGGGCATTCTCTTTATGGAAAGCCGTCAGCTCACTGCCGGTGGGTTCACTGATGCCGGTTATCGAGGAATCCGGGACCAGTACCGTATCGGCCGTGCGTTTTTCCTGGCGGTAACGGTAAACCCGGTTGACCAGGGAGCGGGGGGCTTTGACGCCGGATTCAATGCTGCCGAGATACTGGGCATTCGACATTTCGGTGCGCAGCAGGTTGATATAGCCCGCTTCGGTCAAACCGTTGGATTGCAGGACCTGCTCGAACAAAGCCCTCTCGAAGTTGCCGATGGTGCTATGAAAGGCCGATGTTTTCTGGATTTCTTCGCGGATCAGATCGTCGCTGATGGAAACGCCGAGATCCTGGGCGCCGAGTTGAACCAGGATGCGGTTGACGATCTGGCCCAGTACCCGGCGGTCGATGCCAAAGGCGCGGGCCTGTTCGCGCGTCACTTCTCCGCCGAAGGCCTGACGCAGCCGGTTGAATTCACGCTGGAATTCGGTGTTGAATTCCTGGGTGGATATTTCGACCTCACCGATTGTGGCGACCGTGTTGCTGCCACCGCCGCCGCCGACGTAATCGCCGATGCCCCAGGCGCCGAAGCTGATTATTAACAGCACAAAGAGCAGTTTAACGAGGATGCCAGCGGACCGTTTGCGAATTGCTTCCAGCATGGGAATTCCGTTCTTATGTCAGTGTATGCGTTCCGGGAGACCGCAAAGGCGCCCGGAATCAGCGCGGCATCATAAAAGCGGGGCAGGGTACCCGCAACCTCCGAATTGTCTGGTTGGTAAGGATAGGCCCTATACCACACCTTAGGGGGTGGAGGGGTTCTCCTCCGTATGGTAAAGAAACGCCCGGAAAGTCTTGCTGAGCTGAAGCAAAATTAACCTGCCATAAAACCAAACCAAGAAAGGCCGAACCCATGACAAGCCGCCGCCCCCTGATTGCCGGAAACTGGAAGATGAACGGATTGACCGCAGACGGTTCTTCTCTGGCGAGCGGACTGGCTGAAAAAATGACGGCGGCGGGCGACGTTTTCTTTGAAATGCTGGTTTGCCCGCCCTTTACGCTGATTTCCAAAATCGCCGATTGCCTCGGCGGCAGTGGTATCGCGCTGGGCGCCCAGGATTGCCATGCCAACGAAAAGGGGGCCCATACCGGCGATATCAGCGCCGCCATGCTGAAGGATGCGGGCTGCGCCTATGTTATCGTCGGCCATTCCGAGCGGCGCACGGATCACGGCGAAAGCAATGAAACGGTCCGGGACAAGGCTGCCGCCGTGCATGCAGCGGGGCTCGGCGCCGTTATTTGTATCGGTGAGACGGAAGCCGAGCGGGACGCCGGACAGACCCTCGACGTCAACAAGGCGCAGATCGCGGGCTCTCTTCCCGAAGGGGCGACCGCCGCCAATACGGTGATCGCTTACGAGCCGGTTTGGGCGATCGGCACCGGCCGCACGCCGACCAATGATGAGGTACAGGACGTGCATGCCTTTATCCGGGGTGAACTGGCCGGGCACCTGGGAGAAAGCGAAGCCGCCGCCATGCGAATCCTTTATGGCGGCTCCATGAAGCCCGGCAATGCCAAGGAATTACTGGCCTTGGCCGATGTCGACGGGGGCCTGATCGGCGGCGCCAGCCTGACGGTTGAAGATTTCTGGGGGATCGCCGAATCGGTTTAAGAGCACATATTAGAGAATAGCGGGCCACTGAGATCGATTTACCGGTTTTCTGGCTAGGAAAGGTTGCGCCGTCGATGCGGGGACATCGTCAAGCATCCTTGACGACGTTCAGGGAACCGGCATGTCGACCGGAAGGCGCCGTCTCCGCTCCTTCGGACATCGTCAGGCCACGCTTGTGATGCTCCTGCATCGCGGCACATGTCCTTCCTTGCCGACAAATCGGAGACGGCGTCTCAGAGACTCGGTATTCTCTAAATGTGCTCTAAGCAAATTAAGCACTGGCCAAAACGGCAAATAGTGACTAAATACGGCGCGCAGCCCAAATTTGGGGCTGCCCCAAGGATTTATTGAACGATGATTACTGTCCTTCTGGTCATACACCTGATTATCGCCATCGCCCTGGTCGGCACCGTGCTGCTGCAACGCAGTGAAGGCGGCGGCCTTGGTATGGGTAGCGGTGGCGGCGGCGGCGGTATGGGCGGCTTTATGTCCGGCCGCGATACGGCCAACCTGCTGACCCGGACCACGGGCATCCTGGCTGCCGGATTTTTTGTCACCAGCATGTCTCTGGCCATCCTTTATGGCGGCAGCCGCCAGGCCAAATCGATTCTCGACGAGCCCGTTCCCGTCAAGGTGGAAGAGACGCAAAAGTCCTCCGAACCCAGCGCCCCGGTGGCAAAATAAGCCGCAAAATGGGGACAACGGAAAAAAAGTCAAGAAAGGCGGCAGATAAGCCGCCTTTTCTCTTTATCCGACTCGGTCCCATAGCTTACAGTGTCGGTCCATGACGCGGTTTATCTTTATCACCGGCGGCGTGGTTTCCTCACTCGGTAAGGGCCTGGCATCCGCTGCACTCGGCGCGCTTTTGCAAGCCCGCGGGTTCAAGGTCCGTTTACGCAAGCTGGACCCTTATATCAACGTCGATCCGGGCACCATGAGCCCCTATCAACACGGCGAGGTCTACGTTACCGACGACGGGGCGGAGACCGATCTCGACCTCGGCCACTATGAACGCTTTACCGGCGTCTCTTCGCGCCAGTCCGATAACGTCACCACCGGGCGCATCTATTCCGAGGTGATCGCCAAGGAACGGCGCGGCGACTACCTGGGGGCCACCATCCAGGTCATTCCGCACATCACAGACGCCATCAAGAATTACGTCACCAGCAACCTGGAAGACGAGGATTTCGTACTTTGCGAGATCGGCGGCACGGTTGGCGATATCGAAGGCCTGCCGTTCCTGGAGGCGATTCGCCAGGCCGGCAACGAACTGGGCCGCGACCGGGCCATGTACCTGCATTTGACCCTTCTTCCCTACATCCCGACGGCGGGAGAGCTCAAAACCAAGCCGACCCAGCACTCGGTCAAGGAATTGCTCAGCGTCGGTATCCAGCCGGACCTGCTGTTGTGCCGGGCGGAACAGGAAATTCCCGAATCCGAGCGCCGCAAGATCGCCCTTTTCTGTAACGTCATCCAGGAAGCGGTCATCCCGGCGCTCGACGTCAACACGATCTATGCGGTGCCCGTCAGTTACCATGCCGAAGGCCTGGATGAGCAGGTATGCCGCTACTTCGGCATTGACTCGGCTGCCCCGGACCTCAGCCGCTGGCAGGAAATTGTCGAACGGGTGACGGCCCCGGAAGGTGAGGTCAAAATTGCCATTGTCGGTAAATACACAGGGTTGCTGGATGCCTATAAGTCTCTCAATGAGGCCCTGGTCCACGGTGGCATTGCCAACAACGTCAAAGTCAAATTGGACTGGATCGATTCGGAAATCTTCGAAAGCGAGGACGCGATCCATAACCTGGAAGGGGTGCATGGCATCCTGGTGCCCGGCGGTTTCGGAGAGCGCGGCGTCGAAGGTAAAATTGCCGCCGCCCGTTTTGCCCGCGAACACAATGTACCGTACTTCGGTATCTGTCTCGGCATGCAGATGGCGGTGGTCGAGGCGGCCCGCCACATGGCCGGACTTGAAGGGGCCGGTTCCAGTGAATTCGGCACCTGCGCCGACCCGGTGGTCGGCCTGATGACCGAATGGGCCCGGGACGGCGTTATCGAGAAACGCACCGCCGACGGCGACAAAGGCGGCACCATGCGCCTCGGCGCCTACGAGGCCTCCCTGCGCAAGGGCAGCCGTATCCACGAGATTTACGGCGAAACCACCATCCATGAACGCCACCGCCACCGCTACGAGGTCAACACCAATTACAAAGGCCAGCTGGAAAAATCCGGGCTGCTGTTTTCCGGCATGTCGCCGGACGGCGTCTTGCCGGAGATCGTCGAAAATCCGGACCATCCCTGGTTCATCGGCGTGCAATTCCACCCGGAACTGAAATCGCGCCCCTTTGATCCGCATCCGCTGTTTACGTCGTTTATCGCTGCCGCCGTCGAACAATCACGGCTGGTTTAGCGGGCTCCGTCTGTTAGGATTCCTTCATGAGCAAACCCCGTCACATTACCGTCGGCAACCTGGAAATCGGCAACGACCTGCCGCTGACCCTGATT
>JADHTD010000017.1 GCA_016776525.1 Rhodospirillales bacterium | reverse complement strand
AGCTTGGGCGATATTCCGGCTTTCGATGTAGCCGCCGCCCATGATCTCTACGGCAAATTGCTGCAACCGGTGGAGGCCGCTTGGTTAAACGCCAAGAGCCTGCTGATCGTCGCCGACGGAGCGCTGGGACAATTGCCGTTCTCGCTGCTGCCGGTGAAGCCGGTGAAACTCAAAAGAGACAACCGTCTCTTGTTCGAGGGCTACAAGGCCGTGCCCTGGCTGGCCAAGACTCACAGCGTCACCTTGTTGCCGTCGGTCGCCTCGCTGAAGTCCCTGCGGGGTACGCGGGTCGCCGCCGGCCCCCGCCGGCCTTTCGCCGGCTTCGGTGATCCCTATTTCAACAGGCCGCAATTCCTGTCCGCCCGTAAAACCTTACAGCCCTTTGAGGTGGCTGCCGGTCCGGTTCAAACAGCGTCACTGCGCAGCAAACCGGCAACCCGCACAGCCGGCAGCGTTACCATCGAGAACCTGCCGCGGCTGCCCGACACGCGAACCGAGATCGAGGACATCGCCCATGCCCTGAAGGCCGACTCCAACCGCGATATTTTCTTAGGTGAGAAGGCCAGCGAGGATACGGTCAAATCTATGGACCTGTCGCCTTACCGGGTGATTTCCTTTGCCACCCACGGCCTAGTGCCGGGTGACCTCAACGGCCTGTCGCAACCGGCCCTGGCCCTGTCGGCACCCAGCGTGACGAGGGGCAAGGAGGACGGCCTGCTGACCATGGGTGAAATCCTGGGGCTGAAACTCAACGCCGACTGGGCGGTGCTTAGTGCCTGCAACACGGCGGCGGCCGATGGAAAAGGGGCGGAAGCCATCTCGGGCCTGGGCCGGGCATTCTTCTACGCCGGAGCGCGGGCCCTGCTGGTCTCCAACTGGCCGGTGCATTCCGGGGCGACGACGGATTTGATGACGACGCTATTCAACCTTCAGGCTCGGAATCCGGGGCTCAGCCGGGCGGAATCCCTGCGCCGCACCCGGCTGCATATGATCGAAAAGGGATCGGCTCGGGTTGACGGCAAAACCGCCTTTAGCTACGCCCATCCTATATTCTGGGCACCCTTTACGCTGGTTGGTGATGGCGGTGGGGCACAGTCTGGTTCGTAAGTTTGGATGCCCGCGCCGGGTCACAAGCGGACATGACCGGCCCTGCCATATACACCCGTTATAACAATTCCGGGTGTTTGAATATTATTATTGTTTAGATGTAATGGTTGGCATTAACGTGCCATTCAATAAATCAAATAATCCCTGGGGGGGCTTTATATGAACTGGGTGGAAATCCTCGGCTACGTCGCATCCGGGGCCGTATTCGTGACCTTCTGGATGAAGACATTGATACCGCTCCGGGTCGTCGCAATAATCGGTAATGTCTTATATTTTGGGTATGGGATTAATGCCGATTTATTTAACATCGTCTTGTTGCATGGCTCTCTGCTTCCATTAAATTGCCTGCGCTTATATCAAGCGCATCATTTAAAACGCCGCATTCATGATATGGCGCATTCCCAGTTCGATGTTAAATCCCTGCTGCCCTTGATGACGAAACACAAAACTCCCCAAAACAGCTTTTTGTTTAAACGCGGCGATGAGGCGCATGATATTTTTTACCTTGCAGAGGGAAAAGCACACATTGTTGAGCTTGATATTGATGTTGAGCCGGGTCATTTGGTTGGCGAAATTGCCATGTTTTCCCCAAATAAACAGCGAACCCAAACCGTTAAATGCGTAGACAACTGTACTTTCCTGCGGATTACGGAAGACAAAGCTTTGCAGTTATTTTCGGAGAACCCGGAATTCGGTCTTTACCTGATGAAGATGATTGTGGACCGGCTGTTAACAAACGCAACCAATCAGACCGCCCTACATGCAGCTTGACCAATGGCCATTGGTCTGATGTCCGCTCCGGGTCAGAAGCGGACATCAATCAAGGCCACCGTATACGTTCTTTCGATACCGTAAGTATTTAGACTGCCGGCCAGACGCGGCGCCCGGCATGGGGGCCTTTGGGGGCATGGGTGACGTATTCAAGGACATGCCGCCCCGGCCATTCCTCGCCACGGTCGGCTTCAATGAAACGGTACTCGAAACTATAATCACCCTCGGGCAGGTCGGTAAATTCCCACAACACGCCGTGCTTTGGCCAGCCCGCCATGGATATCAGCTTGCGGCCCCGGATCATGCCCCGTGACACGGAAACCCGTGGGAAGCGTTCGGCCCGGTACCAGCGGGCCAGCTCGATCTCGTCTTCCGGTGTATCGCAGTTGTAGTTGCCGAGCTGCATGGCCGGCGGCGGCCCCATGCCATAGGGCATGGCCCGTTGTTCCGGCGAATTGATCACCTGTTCCTCGATAAAGACGGCGGAGCGGTAATTCTCGCGCACGGCCAGTTTACCGGCATGGGCTTCATCCAGGGCATCGACCGTATTGCCGGGGCCGAAAAAGACTTCCGGTGAGGCGGCGGCGGTGAGAACGACATTCTGCCAGCCGCTTGCGACGGCAGGATCATCGGTTTCTTTTTTATTCGGGGCGCCGTCGATATAGGGACGATCCGGCTGTTCGACGATGTCGTAATGGCCGACCCAGGCCACGCCCTGCGCCGCCTGCAACGACGGCAGGTATTCCGCATGCATCCAGGCCCACATGTCGGCCCGCGTGTCGTCGGCAAGATCAAACCATTCGGCCTTGAGTACCTCGCTCATGGTTAAATCCCTCCCCGGACAGTGCCGGTTGCCGGGACGGTGCCGGTTGAGATGGCGGTTATCGCCAACCGAAAACGGTTTTGATGTGACATCGATTGCCCTTTCTTTTTATTCGTTGAAATTCGGCGTGCGGGCTGATGTAAGAACTTGGGGAGGCAATAGTCAACTCCCTGTTTGTGCATGGCTAACCCCCGCCGCACGAGCGGGAAACTGCGGCCGGAAAGTCGATGGGAATAATGGAGAAATGGTGACCCCTACGGGATTCGAACCCGTGTTACCAGAATGAAAATCTGGCGTCCTAGGCCTGACTAGACGAAGGGGTCGTCGTGAGGCGAAACCGTGTCCTAAACGTCCCAAGCGGCAAAATCAAGCCCTTCGTTTCAAAATAATTGACCCCCGGCCAACCCTACCCGCAAAACCACCCGTCTTGGCGATGGACGGATGGAGCCTGAGCCCATACAATCCGCCTCGCCATTACGGCGATTCCAGAGGCCGGGCTCAAAACTCTCAGTCCCGGCGGATTACAGCTCAACGGATACAGGCTCGAAGCAAGACAGTTGAAGGGGATTCCATCATGATGCAGGGGAAAGTACTGGTCGCCCAGGGCGGCGGCCCGACGGCGGTAATTAACCAATCGATGGTCGGCGCCGTCATCGAATCCCGCAAGTACTCAGGGATAGAAAAGATTTACGGCGCTTTTCACGGGGTCAGCGGCATCATCAACGAGGAATTCCTCGATCTCACCCGGGAAACCACCCACAACCTGGAAATGGTCGCCGACACCCCCTGCTCGGCCCTCGGCTCGACGCGGGACAAACCGGACCTCAAATACTGCCAGGAAATCTTCAAGGTCCTGCAAGCCCACGAAATCGGCACCTTTTTCTACATCGGCGGCAACGATTCGTCCGATACGCTGCGCATCCTCAGCGAAGAAGCGGCCAAGGACGACTATCCGTTGCGCTGCATCCATATCCCTAAGACCATCGACAACGATCTGGTGATCAACGACCACACGCCGGGCTATCCCTCGGCGGCGCGCTTCGTGGCCAGCGCCTTCGCCGGCGTCAACCTGGACAACTGGGCCCTGCCCGGCGTCTATGTCGGCGTCGTCATGGGCCGCCACGCCGGCTTCCTGACCGCCGCTTCGGCCCTGGGCCGCAAGTACGACGACGACGGCCCGCACCTGATCTACCTGCCGGAACGCACATTCGACATGGACACCTTCATCAGCGACATCAAAGGCGTCTATGACAAATACGGCCGTTGCGTGGTCGCCGTTTCCGAAGGCATCCACGACGAAAGCGGCGAGCCGATCCTCACCAAGCTGTCGAAGGAAGTGGAAACCGACGCCCACGGCAACGTGCAATTGTCCGGCACTGGCGCCCTGGCCGACCTGCTGACGGCCTCGATCAAGGAAAACACCGACATTAAACGGGTGCGCGGCGACACCTTCGGCTATCTGCAACGGTCCTTCCTAGGCTGCGTGTCGGACGTAGACCAGCGTGAAGCCCGCGAGGTCGGCGAAAAAGCCGTGCAGTACGCCCAGTGGGACAACCGCAACGGCTCGGTGACCATCCACCGCACCGGCTTTTATTCCGTCGAATACCACCTCAGCCCCCTGGAAGACGTCGCCGGTAAGACCAAGGTGATGGACGATATCTTCATCAACGAGGCCGCCAACAACGTCACCGACGACTTCCTGATGTACCTTCGCCCGCTGCTGGGCTCCGGCATGCCGGAACAGTCGCGCCTGCGCATCAACAAGGTGGACAAGATACTCAGCAAATAAGGCGGGGCGCCGAAACAACGGGGCGGTGAAGAAAAGGCCCATAAAGGGCTCAATCACCTCATTTTCTCATTGCCTCAACGGCTCCGGGATTCGATAGTCCTTACCTGAGTTTCATTCCTTTTTTCCTAGGGGAATAGTGATGACGATCAAGCAAGGCGACAACGCCCTGACCGTGCCCGACACCATGAAAGCCTGGATCCTCGGCGGACCGGAAGAACTCACTTTGGGTGAAAAACCGGTGCCCGAACCGGGCGTCGCCGAAGTGCTGGTGCGCATCGACGCCATCGCCGTCTGCGCCTCCGACCTGGAACTGATCGAATTCGGCACGCCGGGGCTCATTGAGGGTGAATTGCCCTTCCACAAAAACCACACGCCGGGCCACGAATATATGGGCACGGTGGTCAAACCGGGTCCGGGGGTCGATGAATTCCGTCCCGGCCAGCGGGTCGCCGTCGAAGTGCATGCCGGCTGCATGCGCTGCAAGCGCTGCCGCATGGGCATGTACACCTCGTGCCTCAATTACGGCTACCATTCCAAGGGCCACCGGGCCAACGGCTTCACCACCGACGGCGGCTTCGCCCAGTACGCGGTCAACCACGTCAACACCCTGATCCCCATCCCCGACGTCATCAGCGACGAACAGGCGACCCTGATCGTCACCGCCGGCACCTCCATCTACGGCCTGGATGTGCTGGGCGGGCTCATTGCCGGGGAAAGCGTTGTCGTCACCGGCGCCGGAGCCATCGGCCTCATTGGCGCCGGAGTCGCCAAGGTGCTGGGCGCCGACCCGGTAATCCTTACCGATATCCGCGACGACCGCCTGGAAATGGGCAAATCCTTAGGCGTTGATTATGGCATCAATGCCCTGAAGGAAAACCCGGTCGAGGCCGTCCACAAGATCACCAACGGCGGCGCCGATTTCGTTATGGAATGCTCCGGCGTCAAGACCGCCTTTAACGATGCGGTTAAAATGGTCAACCGGGGCGGCCGGGTCTGTCTGGCCGCCTTCGCCCACGAGCCGGTCGAGGTCGATGCCCAGGATATTGTCGGCAACAACAAATATGTCTTCGGCATCCGCGCCGAGGGCCGCAGCTCAACCCACCGGGCCGCGGCGTTGATCGCCCAGGGCAAGCTCGACCCGAGCCTCATCCACACCCACACCTTCCCCCTGGAAGAACTGCCGACGGCGCTCAAATACGCCAAGGAGCGGATCGAGAACGCCATCAAGGTCGTGGTGAAAATACATTAATTCTGGGACTCGACCCTAACCCAACCGCACCAGGAACAAGCGGCAGGCCCGGACTCGACCCCAACCCATCCGCACCCAGGATAATGGAGCGAAGCGACTAGCGTTTTTTTCGGGAGCTTGATCCCAACCGGTGGGGGTCGAGTCCCAACAAACAAAGCGGCGCTTGAGGACCGTTAAACAGTACGATTTGCGGTACGTACCTGACAGGCGCCCTTAATGTTACGGTGCTTTAATATCTGTAGGGAGGCACCAATGAGCAAAAAACATGCCTACGAAGGAAAGGGCCTTACCGTCACTTTTGAGGCTGCCCGCTGCATCCATGCCGCCGAATGCGTACACGGCCTGCCCGACGTTTTCGACCCCCAGGCCCGGCCCTGGGTTGCACCGGACGCCGCCGCGCCCGAGGCCCTAGAAAAAGTCATCGAAGCCTGCCCGACCGGCGCCCTCCGATACCGGCGCGCCGACGGTGAAGACGAAGCGCCCGATACCGAGGCCACCTTCAGCGTCGTTGCCGACGGCCCGCTCCATGCCCGGGGCGACCTGCACCTGACGCTCCCCGACGGCAGCACCGAACGCCTGACACGGCTGGCCTTGTGCCGATGCGGCGCCTCGGCCAACAAGCCCTTTTGCGACAACAGTCATGACGAGGCCGGTTTCAGGGATAACGGCGGGCTCGGCGCGGAATCAGCCAAGCCGGTCGAAGAAGAAACAGCCCCCCCGATCAAACTTCGACTGCGGCCGGACGGCCCCGTGGTCGTCGAGGGAAATTGTACGGTCCGCAGTGCCGACGGCGCGACCGCCCACCAGGGCGGCCAAGTGGCGCTATGCCGCTGCGGCGGCTCGGCCCGCAAACCCTACTGCGACGGCAGCCACAAGCGGAACGGCTTCAAGGCGGACTGATCCCGCTACCTAAAGTAATAAAACCGCCTGGTAATTGTGGGAAGCCTAAGCCTCCTGCCGCTTCTGCAGGGAGGCCATATGCTCGGCATGGGCCTTCGCCAACTGCTCTTTGGATTTCCGGGCGCCCTCAAGGATTTGGGCCTCGGTCCTGGCTTCCATGCGCGCTTTCAGGTGGGGGCTGATCCACATTTCCTTCGGTTCAACGGTCATTTTCCCTGAAGGACCTTTAAGCGGAACCCTCATAACCTTGGCCCCCTCATATTCCCTGTTGTCGCTTAAGCTTGCAGCGCTGGCCAGGGCGCTTCCCAGGGAATCCTGATCGTACTTGCTGTGCGGCGTCCATTTGCCTTCTTTCAGGATCATGACGCCGTAAAAGAAATCGCCTTTATTGTCTGTCTGGTCCGTCATTGTCGTGTCTTATCTCGTAATCTGTTTACACCCTTTCGGCATTCACGTCGGTCCTGAAAAAACAGGCGCAAAAGATCCTGAACACCCTTCACATACCTGAAATTTTAATGCCGTTTTTTTGTCTGGGCAACAGAATATGTAACTTAAAAACCATCCCGTCGCGCCATTGTGATATGGCCGCCGGCAGCGGCCCCTAATGGGGCCCGATCACGGTTGTCATGGGTATTGAAAAGGTCGTTCCAGGGAACAGGATCAATCGGTATTGAGAGCCAGTTCAACGCTGTGGAGGTGACGGAGGACCTGATCCAAGCCGGCGCGCTCGGAAAGCATTTCCCGGGGAGGATTTCCGAGCGTTGTGCTCATTTTTTCAAGCCATTCCTCGGCCCGTTCCTGGTTACCGAGGACTTCCGTTGCCCTGTCCAAGGCTATATCGTAATTGCTCATTTTTCGCTACTCACTCATTGGTCGTTTATTGGCGCCGGAGGGGTGTACCTCATTTTTTGAAAGGTGCGGTTGATGTTTGTCAAACGGGGTGCGGAATCTTCCGGTAACGATAAGTTTTTGGGCTGGATGATACAAAATCTCTGCTTCCAGGGGGAAAGCGGACATTATTTTCGAAAATTATTTACGTCTGCTAATGACCCGAAGCGGACATTATGCTGACACCGATAACCTCCGGCGAGCTGCTGAAATGGCGGAATGGATTCTTCATCCGGGGAGGCCACGAACCGCCCCCCTACCTTAGCAATCCAATTTAGTCCGACAATGCCTTTCTGTGTTCATTTTGCCTTGCCTTCTTTTTCAGCAGCCAATCTCAACGCTTTCAACCCTTTGGTTTTTTCAAGTGCTATTTCTGTTCTTGCTTCTTTTTCTTTGATGAGTTTCCTATCCGTATTTTTAGGTGGTTTACGATCTTTAAACTCGCCTCGATCACCGCGCTCAATAGCCGCTATCATTTTGTCATCGGCATTGTTTGGTCGTGTTGATCCTGATCCCATTACGCTACCTTCTCTGCTATACGTTGCTTACCAAGTTTAAGAGCATTTTCTACCTTACTTGTAACCCAACCTTTAGAAAATTCAAATGGGTGAACCAATACGGAGGGAAAAGGGTTCGGCCTCTCGGTACAGTTAGCAGCCTCGGGTAAGTCGTAGCTATATCGCCCCACTGTGCATTTAAATTTGGACTTCCGCTTGTGGCTAAAAGCGGACTTTTTGACCCATAGTGATTTATGTCAGCTTTCAGGCTGATAGCGGACACTGATACGAGCCCCTGTCACCAAACCTCGGCCGCGTCGTCGATTTGGATTTGCGGTGTCTTGTAGCCGCGCCAGTGGTTGACCCGCAGCCGCCCGGTGATGTGCAGCGGCGCCCCGCCGCTTTTCAGCAGGGCCGGGCCCAGGTCCGAGTCCAGTGCCCGGAAGGCGATGCCTTTCAAGGGTTTGCCGCCGTCAGAGGCGATCGTGCAGCGGACGTGGTTTTCGCCCGCCTGATCGGCATAATCGAGGCGCGCATTGGCGATGACGAAGCGCGGTTCCGGGTTGCCCGATCCGAACGGCCCCACCGCCTGCAAGGCATCCAAAAGACCCATGGTGGCGGCGCCGGGATTGATCGGCGCGTCGAGGTAAAGGCTGGGCACGATGGCGGCGGTTTCGATCTGCTGGCCGATGCGGGTGCTTAGGAAATCCCGGAACCCCGCCAGTTGTTCCGAGGCTACGGTAAAACCCGCCGCCATGGTGTGGCCGCCGCCGCCCAGCAACAGTCCCGCCTGTCGCGCCGCGATGACCGCCGCACCCAGGTCGACGCCCTTTACCGAACGGCCGGATCCGACCCCCTTGCCGCCGTCCATGGCAATGACGCAGGCTGGGCGGTTGTAACGGTCCTTGAGGCGGCTCGCCACAATCCCAATGACCCCCGGATGCCAGCCCTCGCCGTCGATAAGGATGGCCGGCGCTTTGTCCAAATCGGTGGACTCGACCCTATCCACTGCATCGGCGAGGACGGCGGCTTCGATTTCCTGGCGTTCCCGGTTCAGTTCATTGAGCTTGTGGGCGATGGTCATGGCCTCGTCCACATCGTCCGACGCCAACAGCCGCGACCCAAGGTCGGCGGCCCCGACCCGGCCACCGGCGTTGATGCGGGGGCCGAGGATAAACCCGGCATGATAGGTGCCGGGCGCTTCGTCGATACCGGCGACATCGGAGAGCGCTTTCAGGCCGGTGTTGGCGCGCCCGGCCATCACTTTGAGGCCCTGGCGGACCAGGGCCCGGTTGACGCCTATGAGGGGTACGACGTCGCAGACCGTGCCCAACGCCACCAGGTCCAGCCATTGCAGCAGGTCCGGTTCCGGGCGTTCCCCGTACCAGGCGGCCCGGCGCAGGGCCCGGTTCAATGCCACCACCAGCAGGAAGGCGACGCCGACGGCGGCCAGTTGCCCGTGCGGGCTGTCTTCGTCCAGGCGGTTGGGGTTGATGACGGCAATTGACGGCGGCAGGGTCGCTTCCGCTTCGTGGTGGTCGACGACAATAACGTCCAACCCCGCCTGCCGGGCGGCGGTCAACGGCTCAAAGGCGTTGGTGCCGCAATCAACGGTGACGACCACCGAGGCCCCCTCCTCCTTCAAGAGCATCAGGGCTGGTGTGTTGGGGCCGTAGCCTTCCTTCAGGCGGTCCGGAATATAGACCCGGCACCGCCCCCCGGCAGCGGAGATAAAACGGTTCAGCAGGGCCGACGAGGTGGCTCCGTCAACGTCGTAGTCGCCGAAAACGGCAATCAGTTCGTCCTGCATGATGGCCCCGGCCAGACGCTCGGCGGCTTCCTCCATGCCTTTCAAATGGCCGGGATCGGGCAGCAGGGCCTTGAGGGTGGGGTCGAGGAAATCCCCTGCCGTTTCCAGTTCGATGCCGCGGATGGCCAGCAGGCGGCCGACGATCTCCGGCACCTGTAAGCGCTGGGCGATGGTCAGCGCCGTGCGCTCATCGACGCCGTTCATGATCCAGCGTTTGCCGGTCAGGGATTTTTCTACTCCGAGATAAGCGTCCGTTTGGCGTGTACCAGTGTCCGCTGGTCCCGGCATTTAGAGAAAATCCCGAGAAAACGGAATCGTTTGCGTCAAATTTACTGTGACACGCCCCCAATCGGTTGGGATCAAGCTCCCATAAACAAAGGTATTTGCGTCCAAAATTATCATTTTATGTTGCCCGGATGGGCGAAGTCGTGGTGGGCTTCGATATAGCGCAGCGTACCGGTCTTGGATCTGAGCGCCAGCGAATGGGTGACGGCGATACCGCGGGCATAGCGCACGCCGGACAACATCGGGCCGGTGGTGACGCCGGTGGCGGCAAAGGTGATGTCGCCGGTGGCCATGTCAGCCGCCGTATACTTACGGGCGGTGTCGGTGATGCCGCAATCGGAGGCCAGGGTGCGGTCGCCGTCGTTGCGGATGACTAGGCGGGCCTGCATCTGGCCGCCGACGCAGGCCAGGGCCGCCGCCGACAAAACGCCCTGCGGGGCGCCGCCGATGCCCATGTAAATATCGATGCCGCTTTGCAGCCACATGGTGGCGATGACGCCCGACACATCGCCGTCCGGGATCAGCATGATGCGGGCTCCGGTCTCGCGGACCTTGCCGATCAACTCGCCGTGCCGGGGCCTGTCGAGAATACAGACCACCAGATCGTTGACTCCAGCCCCTTTGGCCTTGGCCAGTTCCTTGAGGTTGTCGGCGGGGTCGGCGTCCAGATCGACGATATTGCCCGGCAGGCCGCCGCCGACGGCGATCTTGTCCATATAGAGGTCCGGCACGTTGAGGAAATCGCCGCCCTCGGCCAGGGCGACCACGGACAAACCGTTCGGTTCGCCCTTGGCGACGATAGTCGGCCCTTCCAACGGCATGACGGCAACATCGACTTCCGGACCGGCGCCGTTACCGACCTTTTCGCCGTTGAACAGCTTGTCGGCTTCGCCTTCCGCCCCTTCGCCCTTGTGGATGGTGCCGTCGATCCCCAGATGCTTGAGCGCCGCGTGCATGGAGTCGACGGCGGCCTTGTCGGCAGCCTGTTCATCGCCGCTGCCCATCAGGCGTGACGCCGCCAGGGCGACGGCTTCGGTGACGCGGACCGAGTCCATGGCCAGGTTGGGGCCTTTGCTGGTTTCTTGAGTCATCGGACGCGCCTCCCGCCCTCTTGGATGATTGATTTGGTATTGTAGCCTATTCGCCGAAGGTTTCGACCCTGATCATGCGCGGCTGTTCGACCACCGTATCCAGTTCGGCAATCTTTTCCAGGGCGGCGGTCATGCTGGCTTCCTCCGTTTCATGGAAGGTCATGACCACGGGCACCGGTTCGCCGGGGGCGCGGCCCCGTTGCAGCACGGCTTCCATGGAAACAGCGCAATCGCGCAGCACGGCAGCCACATCGGCGAAAACGCCCGGCTGGTCCAGCACCATGAGGCGCACGTAATAGGCACCCCGGTGTTTCTCCATGGGCAGGGTCGGCAGCGCCTTAAGGTCAGCCGCCGGTACGGCGAAGGTCGGAATGCGCGAACCGCGGGCAATGTCGATAATGTCGGCGGCAACGGCGGACGCCGTCGGTCCGGCTCCGGCGCCGCGTCCTTCCTGCATGACGGTATCGACGAAATCACCATCGGCGACGACGGCGTTGAAGACCCCTTCGACAGTGGCGATGGGGGCCGATTTGCGTACCATGCAGGGGTGCACGCGCTGTTCCACATGGCCGTTGGTCAAGGCAGCGACGCCCAGCAGCTTGATCTTGTAGCCCAGTTCCTCGGCAAACTGGATGTCGAGGGGCGAAATATGGCGGATGCCTTCCACATGCACGGCCTCGAAATTGACCTCGCAGCCAAAGGCGACGCTGGCCAGGATGGCCAGCTTGTGGGCGGCGTCGACGCCATCCACATCAAAGCTGGGATCGGCTTCGGCATAACCCAGTTCCTGCGCCTCGGCCAGCACGTCGTCGAACTCGCGGCCGCTTTCACGCATCTGGGTGAGGATATAGTTGCAGGTTCCGTTGAGGATGCCGTAGACCCGGCTGACGCCGTTGCCCGCCAAGCCCTCGCGCAGCGCCTTGATGATCGGGATACCACCCGCCACCGCCGCTTCATAACCGAGGTTGACCCCGGCCCCTTCGGCGGCATGGGCCAATTCCGTGCCGTGGTGGGCGATCAGCGCCTTGTTGGCGGTGACCACATTGCGTCCGGCGGCGATGGCCGCTTCCGTCATGTCCTTGGCGACGCCTTCCGACCCGCCGATCAGCTCGACGACCACATCGGCGTCGGCCTTGGCGGCTAGTTCGACGGCATCGTCGAACCATTGGTAAGCACTTAAGTTCACGCCCCGGTCCTTGGCCTTATCGCGCGCTGAAACGGCCGTTACCTGCAAGGGCCGCCCACAGCGGCTTTGCAGGACGTCGGCATGCTTCTGTAATAGATCAATCAGACCGGCACCGACGGTGCCCAATCCGGCAACGGCGATTTTCAAAGGTTCGCTCATGGATTGTTCCGCAAAAAAAGGAAAACGATAAAGGCTTATGCCCTCATTTTTTCGGTCGTTTCAAGTGCTTTATCGTACTGGCTCAGAAACCCTTTGATGTTGCGGATGGCCTGGCGCGACCGGTGCAGGTTTTCAACCAGGGCGATCCGCACGTGGGCGTCGCCGTGTTCGCCGAAACCGAGGCCCGGCGAGACGGCCACCTTGGCTTCGCGCAACATCAATTTGGAAAATTCGATCGAGCCCAGATGCTTGAAGGCCGGTGGAATAGGCGCCCAGGCGAACATGGTTGCCGGCGGGCTGGGAACATCCCAACCCGCATTGGCCAGGCCTTCGATCAGTACGTCGCGGCGTTCCTTGTAAACCTGGCGGATGTGGTCGACACAGTCCTGCGGCCCGTTGAGCGCCGCCGTCGCCGCCACCTGCACCGGCGTGAAGGCGCCGTAATCCAGGTACGACTTGATACGCGCCAGGGCGCCGATCAGCTTCTTGTTGCCGCTGGCGAAACCGATCCGCCAGCCGGGCATGGAGTAGGTTTTACTCATCGAGGTGAACTCGACGGCGACATCCTTGGCCCCCGGTACTTCGAGGATCGAGGGCGGCGGCGCGATATCGAAATAAATTTCCGAATAAGCCAGGTCCGACAGCACCCAGATGCCGTGATGGCGGCAGAAATCCACCACCTGGGCATAGAAGTCCAGGTCCACCACCTCACAGGTCGGGTTGTTGGGATAATTGAGAATAATCGCCGTCGGCTTCGGCACGCTGTGCTGGACGGCCCGTTCCAGACCGGCGAAGAATCCCTCGTCCGGCTTGATCGGAATATTGCGCACAGTGGCCCCGGCGATAATGAAACCGAAGGGATGGATCGGATAACTGGGGTTGGGCACCAGCATGACATCGCCCGGGCTGGAAATGGCCGAGGCCAAATTGGCCAGGCCTTCCTTGGAACCCAGGGTGACGACGGTTTCCGTCTCCGGGTCGATATCGACGTTAAAGCGGCGCGCGTAATAGGCGCTTAAAGCCTTTCTCAGTCCCGGGATGCCCCGCGAATTGGAATAACGGTGGGTGCGCGGGTCGCGCACCACTTCGGTCAGCTTGTCGACGATGTGTTTCGGGGTCGGACTGTCCGGGTTGCCCATGCCGAAATCGATGATGTCCTCACCATCGGCCCGGGCCCGCGCCTTCATGGCGTTGACTTCGGCAAATACGTAGGGCGGCAACCGCCGGATCCTGTGAAATTCCTGTTCCATGGTTCAATCCAGACCATACCTTATGAGGGCCTAGAGAGGTTTACCCTCTCAAGACCACAGCCTCCCCCGCCACACGGCATGGAAGGTTCGTTAATTTAAACCGATTTTAAAACCCGGACGGGGGTTGTACTCCCGCCGGATCAAGAATCCAAATATATTTCCGCCCGGCGATTACCGGCTTCTCCGGACGGCATTACTTCGAAATAAAGCGGGTCCGTGTCCGAACGGGCCCTCACCGTCACCGTTTCCGGTTTGGCGCCGAGCCGCATGAGGGCCTTGGCAATGGTATCGGCCCGGTCAGCAGAGACCTTAAAGTTGACCATTTTATGGCGAATCGGGTCCATATTGCGGGTCCGGCTGCTGGCATGGCCGACAATGCGGATGGTGCCGCCGCGCTGTTGGTGCAGTTTCACCACTTCGCGCAGGATACCGACGTCATTGGCCGTCAGGCGGTCCGAGCCGTTGCCGAAAAGAATGGTCGCCACCCGCACCTGTCCGGTAGGCGGCAACTGGCTGGCCGCCGTTGAGGCTTTGGCGGCGAGAGACGGAAACTGCACGTTGCCCGACGGGGCGGCCGACAGGGTTCCCGGTGAGGACAGGCCGCCTTCGGTGACAACACCGGTTGACGAAATAACAACGGTGGTCAGCGGACCGCCGGAGCCGGAGACAAAGCCGCTGGACGGTGGCAAGGCGGCAGCCTGCGACGGCTTGAGACGTTCGCTCAGGCGCTGCCGGTAGGTGCTCGACACACCGGCGCCGGACGGGGCCGGGGCAGCGGCCATTGAAGACGGGGCCGCAGCGGCGGACGGCGGGCTGACCGGCACCGGCGTTACCGGCACCACCGGCATGGCCGGCGGCGGCGGAGCCGTGCTGGCCGTCACCGGGGCCGCGGCGCTGGCTTCGCCCTGACGGGCGATCGGGGCCGAGGCATAGCGGCGGCGCTGGTCGGAGACCAGGCCTTCCTTAATTTCCTGTCGCTGCTGGGCGGTCGACGTCACCGGTGCTTCCGGCGTCGACGACAGCTTCGGGAAGCCCTTGTCGCTTCCCGGCACCGGCTTCTGAGCGGTGGTGCTGGGCTGGCCCTGCTGTGCCGCTGCATCCTCTTCGCTTGAGAAAAAGTCGACGGTGCTTTTATACCATTCGGCAGGGTTCAGCGCATCGGGCACGTATGAGCACCCGCCAAGCAGGACCGAAGCGGCCAGGACGCCGCCGATTGAAAGCGAAAATTTCGAATCGCCCCGTTTCCGAGACTTCGTATCGAACAGAGTGTGTCTCATTTTTGCCGATCTCTCCTTGGCTCTAATGACCGCCTGATAGCCGCAATCAGACCATTCTCGCACATATTCCAAAAAAGGACATTGCCCGAATTAAGTTAACAGGTTACAAACGCCGCGCTTTAAATAAGCCCCATTTACCGGCGAACCAAGTTTATAATGTCGCCGCAATGGCCGGTTGCTCTCGATTTAACAGGCGAAGCAGCCCATATTATAGCCCGATCCCTCAAGCAATTAATTGCAGAGATCATAAAGGATAGACTAATGGCCGATCAACAGGGCTCCGACATTGAAATGCCCGATCCCGTCAAAATGACCAATTCCATGGCGGATATCGCCGAACGCAGCCAGAAACTGGTCACCGAATTCCTCACCCAGCAGGCCGCCGACGGCAGCCTCGGCAACGCCGATCCGCTGAACATCGGCAACGCCTTCATGGAAATGACGGCGAAGATGATGGCCGATCCCGCCAAGCTGGTGCAGGCCCAGATGAACCTGTGGCAGGATTACCTGACCCTCTGGCAGGAAACCGCCAACCGCATGATGGGCGGCGGCAACGGCGAAGAGCAGATGATCGAACCCGATAAGGGCGACCGCCGCTTCAAGGACGATTCCTGGACGGAAAACGAAGTTTTCAACTACATCAAACAATCCTACCTGCTGTCGGCCCGCTGGCTGCAATCGACGGTCGGTGAGGTTGAAGGCCTCGACGACAAAACCGCCCAGAAGGTGGATTTCTATACCCGCCAGTTCGTCGACGCCCTGTCGCCCAGCAATTTCGTCATGACCAACCCGGAAGTGCTGCGCGCCACCGTTGAATCGGGCGGCGAAAACCTGGTCAATGGCCTGCAGAACCTGCTGGACGACCTGGAACGCGGCAAGGGCAAGCTGGCCATCTCGATGACCGATTACGAAGCCTTTGAAGTCGGCAAGAACATCGCCACCTCGCCGGGCCAGGTGGTCTACCGCAACGACCTGATGGAACTGATCCAGTACACGCCGTCGACGGACAAGGTCTTCAAGACGCCGCTGCTGATCATTCCGCCGTGGATCAACAAGTTCTACATCCTCGACCTGCGCGAAAAGAACTCGTACATCAAGTGGCTGGTCGAGCAGGGCCATACGGTGTTCGTCATCTCCTGGGTCAACCCGGACGAAAAGCTGGCTGAAAAATCTTTCGGCAACTACATGCTGGAAGGCCCCCTGGAGGCGTTGGACGCCATCAAACAGGCCACCGGCGAAACCGACGTCAACGCCATCGGCTATTGCATCGGCGGTACGCTGCTGGCCTCGACCCTGGCCTATATGGAGGTAAAGAAGGACACCCGCATCAAGTCGGCGACCTTCCTCACCGCCATGCTGGACTTCACCGAATCCGGCGACCTGGGCGTCTTCATCGACGAGGAACAACTGGCCGACCTGGAAGCAAAGATGGCCGAGCGGGGCTTCCTGGAAGGCTCGGAAATGGCCGGCACCTTCAACATGCTGCGCTCCAACGACCTCATCTGGTCGTTCGTCGTCAACAACTACCTGCTGGGCAAGGATCCCTTCCCCTTCGACCTGTTGTTCTGGAATTCCGATTCGACGCGCATGCCGTATGCCATGCACAGTTTCTACCTGCGCAAGATGTACCTGGAAAACAAACTGGTCGAAGCGGGCGGCATCGAACTGGACGGGGTCAAGATCGACCTCCGCAAGATCAAGACGCCGAGTTATTTCCTGTCGACCCGCGAGGACCACATCGCGCCGTGGAAATCCACTTATGCGGCGGTCAACCTGTTCAAAGGCCCGATCCGCTTCGTACTGTCTGCCTCCGGCCATATCGCCGGCGTCGTCAACCCGCCGGCCGCCGGCAAATATTTCCACTGGGTCAACGCCAAGAAAACCAAGGATCCGGAAAAATGGCTGGAAGCCGCCGAACAGCATGACGGCTCCTGGTGGCCCGACTGGCAGAAATGGGTGAAGAAGTCCGCCGGTAAGCAGGACATCCCGGCCCGCCAGCCCGGCGACGGCAAGCTAAGCCCGATCGAACCGGCCCCGGGGCATTACGTCAAGATGCAGGCCGGGGAATAAAACCTAATCCGGTTTGCCATCGATGCGGGGGTGCGCCAAGACCGGCCAGTAGGCGACGCTAAAGACGCCCCAGCCCAGGGTCCACGACAGCCCGGCCGCCGTCAGCGCCCAATCGGTGTCGACGAAGACCCGCAGCACGGCGGCGGCCAAAACCAAGACATAACTGAGCACCGTCGCCGGACTGGCCACCAGGGGCCGCCCCGAATGGCCCAGCGCCGCCCGCGATCCGACAGCCAGGATCATGGTGCCGATGCCGCCCGCCGTCAGCGCATGCAGGGCCGCCGTCGGATTGTCGAGGACGCCGAAGATTGACAGCCCTTTCAGGGCGAAGCCGACCGGCAGCCACAGGTAGCCGGCATGCAGCACCCAAACCAGCGGGATTTTGAAGGTCTTCAGGGTCTGCCAGCCGAGCATGCGGGCCAGCAAAACTGCCGCCGCCGCCAGCGAGACGCCGCCGCTCCAGACGGTCTCCGGCGCCGCCACTTCCAGGATGACGACCAGCAGCATGACCGGGATGGC
>JADHTD010000016.1 GCA_016776525.1 Rhodospirillales bacterium | reverse complement strand
GGCAAGATCGCCGGCCTGGAAGTGCTGCGCATCATTAACGAACCGACGGCGGCCGCACTCGCCTACGGGCTCGAGAAAAATGAAACCGGCACCATCGCCGTATATGACCTGGGCGGCGGCACCTTCGATATTTCCGTCCTTGAAATCGGCGACGGCGTTTTCGAGGTGAAATCGACCAACGGCGACACCTTCCTGGGCGGCGAGGACTTCGACATCCGCATCGTCGATTACCTGGCCGACGAATTCAAAAAAGAGAATTCCATCGACCTGCGCCAGGACAAGCTGGCCCTGCAGCGCCTCAAGGAAGAAGCGGAAAAGGCCAAGATTGAACTGTCCAGCGCCATGCAGACGGAAATCAACCTGCCCTTTATTACCGCTGACCAGAACGGGCCGAAGCACCTCAATATCAAGCTGACCCGCGCCAAACTGGAAGCCCTGGTCGAAGACCTGGTGCAGCGCACGGTGGCGCCCTGCAAATCGGCCCTTAAGGACGCCGGCCTCAGCGCCGGTGAAATCGACGAGGTCATCCTGGTCGGCGGCATGACCCGCATGCCCAAGGTTTTTGAAACGGTGAAGGAATTCTTCGGCCGCGAGCCCCATAAGGGGGTCAACCCGGATGAAGTGGTGGCTCTCGGCGCCGCTATCCAGGGCGGCGTGCTGAAGGGCGACGTCAAGGACGTCTTGCTGCTGGATGTGACGCCGCTGTCGCTCGGCATCGAAACGCTGGGCGGCGTCTTTACGCGCCTCATCGACCGCAACACCACCATCCCGACCCGCAAGAGCCAGGTTTTCTCCACCGCGGAGGACAACCAGACGGCGGTGACCATCCGGGTTTTCCAGGGTGAACGCGAGATGGCCTCGGACAATAAGATTCTCGGCCAATTCGACCTGGTCGGCATTCCGCCGTCCATGCGCGGCGTGCCGCAGATCGAGGTCACCTTCGACATCGACGCCAACGGCATCGTGCATGTTTCGGCCAAGGACAAGGCGACCGGCAAGGAACAGCAAATCCGCATCGAAGCCTCCGGCGGCCTCAACGACGACGATATCGACCGCATGGTCAAGGAAGCCGAAGAGCACGCCGAGGAAGATAAAGACCGCAAGGAAACCGTCGAGGCGCGCAATCAGGCGGACGGCCTTATTCACAGCATCGAACAGAACCTGAAGGAACACGGCGACAAGGTTTCCGAGGATGACAAGGCCTCCATCGAAACCGCCGTCACCGCCCTCAAGGAAGCCATGGACGGCGACGATGTCGAAGACATCAAGGCCAAGACTGAAGCCCTGACCCAGGTTTCCATGAAGCTGGGCGAGGCCATCTACAAAGACGCCCAGGCCGCGGAAACAGCGGGCGCCGAGGCTTCGGCGGAGGCCGGGGACAACGGCCAACAGGCTTCGGACGATGCCGATTCGACGGTGGTCGACGCCGACTTCGAGGAAGTCGATCCCAGCGCCGAAAAGCCGGACGAAAAAGAAGAGGATAAATAACCTTTTCCGGACAATCCGGTATCGGTTAAGACATATCGGCCACCCCGCAGCACCGCTTGACGGCGTCGGGGTGGCCTGATTTTGCGGGTGGACTTAAAAGAATATGTCGAACCAGGATTTTTATGAACTTCTCGGCGTTGATCGGAACGCCAGCGGAGACGACCTTAAAAAGGCGTACCGCAAGCTGGCCATGCAGCACCACCCCGACCGTAATCCCGACGACAAGGCGGCGGAACAGAAGTTCAAGGAAGTCAACCAAGCCTACGAAATCCTCAAGGACGAACAGAAGCGCGCCGCTTACGACCGCTTCGGCCACGCAGCCTTTGAACAGGGCGGGGCCGGCGGCGGTTTCGAGGGCGGCTTCGCCACCGGCTTCGCCGATATCTTCGACGAGATGTTCGGCGATTTCATGGGCGGCGGCGCCGGCCACCGCAGTCACGGAGCCGGCCGCGGTTCGGACCTCCGCTACAACATGGATATAACCCTCACCGATGCCTATGAGGGCCTCAACGAAACCATCCGCGTCGCCACCTCGGTGGCGTGCGACCAGTGCCAGGGCTCGGGGGCGGCGGGCGCCAAGGCCCCGGTGGCCTGTGAGACCTGTCACGGGCACGGCCGCATCCGCGCCCAGTCCGGCTTTTTCACGGTGGAGCGGACCTGTCCCACCTGCCAGGGCCAGGGCCATGTGATCCGCAACCCCTGCATGACCTGCGGCGGCCAGGGCCGGGTGCAGAAGGAAAGGACGCTTAACGTCAACATCCCGGCGGGCGTCGAAGACGGCACCCGCATCCGGTTGGGCAGCGAGGGCGAAGCCGGCCTGCGTGGCGCCCCGGCCGGCGACCTTTATATTTTCCTGACCATCAAACCCCACAACCTGTTCCGCCGCGACGGCGCCAATATCCATTGCCGGGTGCCGATCCCGATGGCGACGGCGGCGCTCGGCGGCACCGTCGAGGTGCCCACCGTTGACGGCAGCCGGGCCCGGGTGACGATTCCGGAAGGCGTCCAGACCGGCCACCAGTTCCGCCTCAAAGGCAAGGGCATGAGCGTGCTGCGATCAAAATCGCGGGGCGACATGTTCGTCCAGGCGGTGGTCGAAACGCCGGTCAACCTGACCAAGAAACAAAAGGAAATGCTCAAGGAATTCACCGGCGACAGCGAGACCGAAACCCACAGCCCGGAATCCCACGGCTTCCTCAATAAGGTCAAGGAACTGTGGGAAGATCTGAAGGACTGAACCGCCACCGCGGCTTTGTCCTCGGCCCCTGAATCCTGTAAGCTCCGTTAACTCAGACCAAAACCCATCCGTAGCGAAGGAGGGATAAATCCATGAAAATCGGAATCGTCGGCTGTGCCGGGCGCATGGGCCGTATGCTGATCAACGAAGTGCTGGCGACTGACGGCTGTAACCTGGCCGGCGGCACCGAACGCGAAGGCAGCGACTTCATCGGCGTTGATCTCGGCCAACTGGCTGGGGCCGGGGAAACCGGCATCGCCTGCACCGACGATGCGGCGGCGCTGTTCACCATAGCCGATGCCATCATTGATTTTACCTTGCCGGTGGCGACCACCGACCATGCCGCCCTGGCTCTGGAACACGGGGTGTCGCTGGTCATCGGCACCACCGGCCTTAATGACGACCAGCAGGGCGCCCTCGATGTTGCCGCCCGGCGGACCACCGTCGTGCAGGCCGCCAATTTCAGCGTCGGCGTCAACCTTTTGCTGGGTTTGGCTGAACAGGTCGCTGGTGTTCTCGACGAAAGCTTCGACATCGAAATCATCGAGATGCACCACAAACACAAGGTCGATGCGCCGTCCGGCACGGCGCTGGCCATCGGCAAGGCGGCTGCCGCCGGGCGCGGCGTCAACCTGGATGATGTGGCGCAACGGGTGCGCGACGGCCATACCGGCGAACGCCGGAACGGCGATATCGGTTTCGCCACGCTGCGCGGCGGCGATGTGGCCGGGGAACATACGGCGGTCTTTGCCGGTGCCGGCGAACGCATTGAATTGACCCACAAGGCGGCGTCCCGCGTCATCTTTGCCCGCGGCGCCGTCAGGGCGGCGCTATGGGCCAAGAACCAGCCGCCGGGCCTCTATTCCATGAAAGACGTTTTGGGGTTTTAGGTTTAAGTTTTTTGATTGTCCTCACGCGCCGGACAGGCTGCGCTCCCACTTGGTCGCCAGTCGTTCAGCTACGCTTCACTCCGCGATAGTCTGATTGACCGGGTTGGTTGCCATCCTTTCTAACTAAGCGCGACTGCGCTTCGCGAACCGTTTCGCGAGCCAAGCGCGAAGAGCGCGCCCGGCGCCTGAGGGAACAACTAAATAAAGGTGCCGATGAAAAAAGCCGATATTGATCAATTCTATGCCCGGCTGGCGGAAAAGACGCCGGAACCCAAGGGGGAACTGGATTACATCAATCCCTATACCCTGCTGGTTGCCGTCGTGCTGTCGGCGCAGGCTACCGACGTCGGCGTCAACAAGGCGACGGGGCCGTTGTTCAAGAAAGCCGATACGCCGGAAAAAATGGTCAAGCTGGGCGAAGGCAAGCTGAAGGACTTCATTAAGACCATCGGGCTTTTAACACCAAGGCCAAAAACGTCATCAAACTGAGCCAGATGCTCATCGCCAACCACAACAGCCAGGTACCGGAAGACCGCGACGCCCTTGAAGCCCTGCCCGGGGTCGGGCGCAAGACCGCTAACGTGGTCCTCAACATCGCCTTCGGGCATCCGACCATCGCCGTCGACACCCATCTCTTCCGCATCGGCAACCGCACCGGACTGGCGCCGGGCAAGACACCGCTGGAGGTGGAAAAGGGTCTGGAAAAGCGCACCCCGGAAAAATGGAGGCGCCATGCCCATCACTGGCTGATCCTGCACGGGCGCTATGTCTGCAAGGCCCGCAAACCCGACTGTCCGGCCTGCGTGGTGCGGGAACTGTGTGGCTTCAAAGGGAAAGAAACGGCTTAAATATTGCCCTCAGACGGCGGCCGGCCCCATTCGGGGCCTTGCCTCGCGAAACGGTTCGCGGCCCGCAGTCGCGGGCTTAATGAGGGTAGGGGTCGAGTCCCCACAAACAAACGGCCTAAGGCTGTTCTTTTTTCGCTTTCATCAGGGCGGCAAAGCATTCCCGGGGCGACGGCTTGACCACATCGCGGCCGCGGATCTCGTAATGGGCGACCCGATAGCCGCTACTTTGCTGATAGAGAAAAAGGTCGAGAATGCAGGCATCGATGTGGTACTGCCAGATGCGGGCCGGGGTGTCCTGGCGGGTAAAGGCGGGCGCCCCCAAAAGTTTACTGACCGCCTCTTCCCCAAGTCCCATCAGCTTTTCCGGATCGGGCAGCGGCGGCGGAACGGCGACGGCGAGGTCGGTCTCGGCGGGCTTGATCAGGTCCGGGTTGGGCTCGGCGAGGACCGGCTGGGAGGCCGGGGGCTCTTCAACCGTGGTTTGAGCGCCGCTTTCGTCCGGCGGCGCCGTGCCGCAGGCGGCCAGGGCCAGCAGGCAGGCGGCCACTAATAATCCCGGCCGACCAGACCGCCCGGCGGGAAAAAAACATATCCGGGGAAGGATAAAAGGAAACACCAAACACCAAACCTAGTCGGCGGCGTCCGGCTCAACGTCGTCGGTCAGGGACTGCATGTCGCCGGATATTTCACCGCCGGACTCGATGACGATGTTGCCATAGCGGATTGAGCCGCTGATGCGGCCGCCGGTCCGGACGGTCAATTTGTCGCGGGCAATCAATTCGCCATCGAAACGACCGCTGATATCCGCCTCTTCGACGGTGGCGTTGCCTTTGAAATAGCCGCTTGGGGCGACCTCGATGACGCGCGCATCCGACAGCATCACTTCCACATGGCCCTCCACCACCAGCTTGTCGCAGGCGGTGATTTCCCCGCTCAGCCGGATATCGCGGCCGACGATCAGTTTTTTGCTTTCCACGTCACCCGGGCGCGACCGCTCGAGGCGGCGGACGGAACTGGGGATATCGGCCTGACGGCGGGGCGCCGACGGGCCCAGCCCCGACGAAGAAGCCGGGGAGGCGGGCGAATGGGAGCCCTTTTTCGAAAACGGTTTCAGGGGCGGCGCGTCATGCCCGTCGTTTGCCTCGTCCTGTTTGGGGGTTTTCACGTTTGGTCCTTCTTCGTCTTTATTGCGCCGGAACATCGATCAGCTTCCCCTCATCCTGCGGACCGGCAAACAGGGCGGTCCAAATCTCTCTTGTTGTAATCATCTCAAACCGCCGGTGACGGCGCAACGCCTATTCTCGGCCATTGGCCGTAAAAAGAAATTATTCACCGCGCCGCCAGCCTTCGAACAAGTGGACCATAACGGCGGTGGCGACGATCGGCGCCAACAGGTTAACGACAGGGACGGTCAGCAGAAAAGCAACGATAACACCGGTGATGAACAGCCGCCCGCTGTTGGCTTTCCTCAGCACCCGGGCCTCTTCCGGTCCGATGCGCCTGAGGGCGACCAGCTCAAAGTACTCGCGGCTCAGCAGGTAGCCGTTGGCGCTATAAAAGACGAAGGGAAAGATCGGCGGAATGACCAGAAAGAACAGCAGCATAAAGTTAACCAGGACCATAACGCCCAGGAATTTGGCGGTGGTGGCGAGGATTTCCAGGATCGGCACGGCGCGCGGTTCCGGCAGGTTCGGAAAATGGCGGGCTTCGACGGCACCGGCGATGTCTTCCAGGAAAAAGCCGATAACGGCGCTGACCACGGCGGGAAACAAAAGCCAGGTCAGAACCAGGGTTGCCAGGCCGCCCAGAATGTCGGCGGCGGTATCCAGCCAGAGGATGCTGAACAGCACGGTATGGGTCAGGGCGAAGGCGACCATGAACCACAGGCCGATAAAGGCTGTCAGGGCAAGGCCCATGCCGATCCAGACGACACGGCGGGTTTTCGGGTCACTAAGCTGGCTGATGCCCTTCATAAAGGCGCTGAACATGGTCGTGCTTTCTCCGGTGCCGGTGGCGTCGCGTTGATATCAGGCCTGTTTAACGACCGCCGCCGGTTGCCGCAAGGGGGGCTTAATAAAGTTGCCGCATCCGGCCCTTGTTCCCGGGCCGTTCGTCAGTATACTGCGCCGCCTGCACCGGGGGCCGGATGGGCCGCCGCAATCCGCTTAAGGAGAGCCCAATGACGGAAACGCGTTTCGATGTGGTCGGTATCGGCAATGCCATCGTCGACGTGCTGGCCCATGCTGAAGACGAGCTTCTCGACCAGCTCGGCCTGATCAAGGGGGCCATGACCCTGATCGACGACAAGACCGCCGATGCCGTCTACGAAACCATGGGTCCGGCCATCGAATGTTCCGGCGGCTCGGCCGCCAATACCATTGCCGGGCTGGCTTCCCTGGGCGGGACCGCCGCCTTTGTCGGCAAGGTCCGGGACGATCAGCTGGGCAAGGTTTTTGCCCATGACATCCGCGCCCTGGGGGTCTCGTTTGAGACCCAGCCCGCCGCCGACGGCAAATCGACGGCGCGTTGCCTGATCCTGGTAACGCCGGATGCGGAACGCACCATGCAAACCTACCTCGGTTCCTGTGTCGAATTGGGCCCGGCCGATATCAACGAAGAAACCATCGCCGCCGCCAAGATCACCTATCTGGAAGGCTACCTGTGGGATCCCGCCGCCGCCAAGGAGGCTTTCACCAAAGCCGCCGGACTGGCCCATGACGCCGGACGCCTGGTTTCGCTGTCGCTGTCCGATTCGTTCTGCGTCGACCGTCACCGGGCCGAGTTCCTGGACCTGGTGGAAAGCCACGTGGATGTCCTGTTCGCCAATGAAGATGAAATCAAATCCCTTTATCAGGTCGACGAGTTCGACGACGCCCTGCAACGGGTGCGCGGCCATTGCCAGGTGGCGGCGCTGACCCGTGGCGCCAAAGGCTCGGTGGTAATTGCCGGTGACGAGGTGCATATCGTCGACGCCGATCCGGTCGACCATGTCGCCGACACCACCGGCGCCGGCGATGCTTATGCCGCGGGCTTCCTGTACGGCTTTACCCGGGGGGATGGTCTGGCCCGCTGCGCCCATATCGGAAACATTGCCGCCGGCGAGGTTATCGGCCATATGGGGGCCCGCCCCGATACGCCGCTGAAGGATTTGCTGGCGGACAAGCTCGGCTAAACCGGCTTTAATTTATTTGGAGAGGCGGCCTTAATCAGCCGCCCAATCGCTTATGGACCTACGCAATATAGCCATCATCGCCCACGTCGACCACGGCAAGACCACCCTGGTCGACGTGCTGTTCCGTCAATCCGGCGCCTTCCGCGACAACCAGAAGATCGCTGAACGGGCCATGGACAGCAACGAACTGGAGCGCGAACGGGGCATCACCATTCTTGCCAAGTGCACCTCGGTCGAATGGAACGGCGTCCACATCAACATTGTCGACACCCCGGGCCATGCGGATTTCGGCGGCGAGGTGGAACGCATCCTCAGCATGGTCGATGGCGTGCTGTTGCTGGTCGACGCTGCCGAAGGCCCCATGCCGCAGACCAAGTTCGTCACCGCCAAGGCGCTTTCCCTGGGACTGAAACCGATCGTCGTCGTCAACAAGGTGGACCGCTCCGACTCCCGCCCCTACGAGGTGCAGGACGAGGTCTTCGATCTGTTCTCGGCGCTCGAGGCCAATGACGACCAACTGGACTTTCCGACTCTTTTCGCCTCCGCCAAGAACGGCTGGGCAGCGGCGGAACCGGACACGGCCACTACCGACATGTCGGCCTTGTTCCGCCAGATCGTCGCTCACGTGCCGCCGCCAATAACCGACGCCGGCGCTCCCTTTTCCATGCTGGTGACGACCCTGGAGGCTGACCCCTATCTGGGCCGGGTGCTGACCGGCCGCATCGAAACCGGCGTCATCAAGCCCAACGCCACCATCAAAGCCCTAAATCGTGAGGGCACCGAAGTTGATCAGGGACGCATTTCCAAGCTGCTGGCTTTCCGCAACCTGGATAGGGTGCCGGTTGACGAGGCCCGCTCCGGGGACATCGTCGCCATCGCCGGCCTGGCCCAGGCGACGGTTGCCGATACGCTGTGCGCCCCGGAAGTCGAAACCGCCATCGAGGCCCATCCGGTCGATCCGCCGACCCTGGCCATGACCTTTTCCATCAATGATTCGCCGTTGGCCGGCAAGGAGGGCAGCAAGGTTACCTCCAGGGTGATCCGCGAACGCCTGCTGGCCGAGGCCGAGGGCAATGTCGCCATCCGTATCACCGAGACCGGCAACAAGGACGCCTTTGAAGTGGCCGGCCGGGGCGAGCTTCAACTGGGCGTGCTCATCGAAACCATGCGCCGGGAAGGGTTTGAGCTATCCATCAGCCGTCCCCGGGTGCTCTACCAAGAGGACCCGGATACCGGCGAGCGCCAGGAGCCTTATGAAGAAGTCCAGGTTGACGTCGATGAGGAGTTTTCCGGCATCGTCGTTGAGGCTCTGAGCCTGCGCAAAGGCCAGATGCGGGAAATGAAACCGTCTGGCGGCGGCAAGACCCGACTGCTGTTTCATGTGCCGTCGCGCGGACTGATCGGCTATCTGGGGGAGTTCCTTACCGAAACCCGGGGCACCGGCATTATGAGCCGGGTGTTCCTAAAATACGGCCCCTATGCGGGAGATATTCCGGGACGCCGTAACGGCGTGCTGATTTCCAATGCTGCCGGCAAGTCCGTCGCCTATGGCCTGGCCGGGCTGGAAGGCCGGGGGCCGCTGTTCATTGGTGCGGGCATCCCGGTTTATGAGGGCATGATCATCGGCGAGCACAGTCGCGGCAACGACCTGGAAGTCAATCCGATGAAGTCGAAGCAGCTCACCAATATCCGGGCTTCCGGCACCGATGAGAACGTCCGCCTGACGACGCCCCGCAAGATGAGCCTGGAACAGGCGGTTGCTTACATTGACGATGATGAGCTTGTCGAGATCACACCGAGCAACATCCGCTTGCGCAAACGGCTGCTCAACCCCCATGACCGCAAACGGGAAAGCCGGGCTGCTTCCAAGCAAGAATAGCGGGCTGCCATATGGAAAGGCTTTTCAGTAAAGCGGCAAGCCATTACCTTTAAGTGCAATGCAGACGGTTCAAGACTTAAAGGATCCCTCCCACCGCCGGGAAACCCCCGGCCACCGGTTTGTGACGTCAACATTCTGGCGGTCGTTTCCGGCCGGCATGCGGCGGCGCTGGTGGCTGTTCCGGCCCTTTGATTTTTTTGTGAGGCGCTTTCCGACGTTTCGCCGCCGCCGCGGCGTGTTGGTGATCCGCATGGACGGCATCGGCGATATGGTGCTGTTCCGTAATACCCTGGATCATTACGCGGAAATTTTCGGCGTCGACAATTCGGAAATTACGGTTTTGGGCTGTACCAGCTGGGGATCTATCACCGACGAGGTCTTCAAGGGTTACCGGGTTAGGGTTATCGATGAACATGCCTATGCCCGCTGGCCCCATTACCGGTTGTGGATCTCGCTCATGGTCCGCCTGTTGGCGCCGGCGGTGACAGTCTGCGATTCCTATATGCGGCGGGCCCTGATGGCGGACAGCCTTGCCTATATGGCCGGGGCGCCAAAAACCATCGTCTCCCTTCCCTATATCAACGAGCCGACGCGGACGGAATTCACCTATTACATCAGCCAGACGGACCGTATCATCAACACCGGCGTCTATCCCACCCACGAAATCGTCCGCCACTACCGTTTCATCTCGGCCTTAGCCGGGCGGTCTATCGAGCCGGAGCCGCCCCGCATTTCCTGGCGCGACAAGGAGCCGCCGATTGAGACCGGAAAACCTTATGTGATTCTCAATCCGGGCAGCAACGAGCCGGGGCGGCGCTGGCCGCTGAACGACTACTTCCAGATTGCCGACCGGCTGCTGGAGAAGGGATACCGGGTCGTCCTGGTTGGCAGTATGGAAGAAAAATCCAGCGCAGCAATAATTGACGCCTATGCTTCAAAACCGGATGTGATCGATATGATCGGCCGCACCAGCCTGCCGGAATTGCTCGACCTGATGAAGCATGCCGCCTGCGTTCTCAGCAATGATACGGGCCCGGCGCATTTGAGTATTGCCCTGGGGGCGCCGACCGTGGTGGTGGTCGGCGGCGGCCACTTTGGCAGCTTTGTGCCCTATCCGCCGGAAGTGACTCCGGATAACGCCCGCTTCGTTTTCCGGAAAATGGAGTGTTATCATTGTTTCTGGCGGTGCCCGAAACGGGCCAGCAAGTTCGACGTTTTTCCCTGTATCGATGCGGTTGGCATTGAAGAGGTTTGGGAAGAAATACAAAACTTAATGAATATTAAATAACGTTATCAGGAAGCGGTTCACTTAAAACTTAGGATTATCAAGCCATGCCTAAGAACCCCCAATCACTTGAATATTGGAGACGTTTTTTCCGGGATTTATACAGGGCTAGGGCTGTCCGTAGCCAGTGGCGGCTGCGCATTCCCCTGAAATCTTATTTTGGTAAATGGCGGAAAAAAATGGATGTCCAGGCCCTGGAAGAATGGCCGGGAGGATATGTCGTTCTGAATGATGAAGATTTTCTCTATCTTCCTAGAAACAAAGATGTTTTGACCGGTATGCGGCTGACCTATCCGATAGAGGCTCTGCCGGTCATAGGGAAATTCTGCCCTCCGGGCGCGGTAGCTTTTGACGTCGGTGCCAATCTCGGGGAGTGGTCCCTGTTAATGGCCAAATCAATAGGGCCATCCGGCAAGTTATATTCATTCGAGCCCCTTCCATTCTTGGCGGAAGCGATTGACAAAACCCTGAAGGCAAACGGCTTTAAGCAGGCCCGTGTAATCGCCGGGGCTGTAAGCAATAAAAGTGGCGAGGCCACCCTTTCCGTTGACTATCGTCATACCGGAAAGTCACGCATCGGAACGTTGGAATCCGACGGGGAGACCGAGCGATTGGCGGTAAAGACTCTGACCCTGGATGATTTTTCCAATTCCGAGAATCTCGAGCGCCTGGACTTTATAAAAATCGATGTTGAAGGGCATGAGGCGGCGGTTATTGAAGGCGCCAAAGACGTTTTATCCAAATTCCGCCCAACCCTCATTTTGGAAGCTGGAATGGAAACGGAAGACGACCGGCGTAATATTCGCAATATTCTGACGTCCCTGGAGTATGTGATTGTCGGCATTACCATTGACCATGGCATTGTTGAGGTCGACTGGGATGATTTCCTGTTGCTCAGGGGGCCCTTTACGGACACGTTTTCAAATGTTCTTTTTGTTCCGGGCTAATATTTGGGCATGGTTGGGATAATACGGAGCAGTTTTTTGTTGGGAGCCAATGCAATCTATTTTTAGAATGACAATTAGTTTGCATGATAATTTTATAAGCATATACAGGGCGACAATTGATTGTAGAAATTGTTTCCAATACTGCTTTTGCCTTTAAGGTCAGAAAAACGACCCCATGTCATTTTCAAGATTCTTACGTCAACGATTTCCGGGTCTGGACAACTACGTTAAAGACAGCCCCTTCCGTTTCATTCGCGATAGCCGATACCGCCGTTCCTTTAAGCGCAGCCTCTATGAAAGGCTTGGCCGCAACTATGACCATTGGCTGAGGACGGCTCAGGTAGAGGCTTGGCATGCGTCATTGAGTAAACTTGACCTTTCAAAAATGGATGCGTTGGAAATATCCCCGGGAGCTCGTAACGAATGGCGAAGCCTGGGATTTCGTTTATTTGACGAAGTTCAATTTCCAGATTTTGATATCTGTGAAATGCAGACAGAGAGAAAGTATGACTTAATTATCGCCGATAATGTTTTTGAGCATTTAATGCGGCCCCATAAAGCGGCCCGCAATGTCTATGAAATGCTCAATGCGGGGGGATATTTTTATATCACGACGCCTTTCCTGGTCAGGGTGCATGGCGATGATGACTATTATCGTTGGACCGAAAGGGGCCTGGCTGTTCTGCTTGAAGATGCGGGGTTTTCAAGGGATGACATATCAATTGAATCATGGGGCAACCATGCCAGTGTGAAAGCCAATCTCGATGATTTTCTGGTTCATGGCTGGCGGAGGGACATGCGGAATGTGCCGCATCTGCCAGTTGCCATCTGGGCCGTTGCCCGGAAAAAGGAAGCGTAATCTCCACTGAATTCTAAGGGCCGGGCGCAACTATTTAAATGACCGTTAAATGAAATCTTGGCTTGAGGCTTCCAGCGCCTATTGGGACCGGCGCGTCCTGGTCATCCTGTTTCTCGGCTTTTCCAGCGGCCTGCCCTTTTTGTTGGTCTTCTCGACGCTGTCGGCCTGGCTGGAATCGGCCGGCGTTTCGCTGGCCGCCATCGGGCTTTTTTCCCTGGCCCGCACGCCCTATTCCTTCAAGTTCCTGTGGGCGCCGCTGATCGACCGGGTGCCGCTGCCGGGATTGACGCGATGGCTGGGCCGGCGGCGCGGCTGGGCCTTGCTCACCCAGGCGGCCTTGCTGGCCGCCATCTTTGCCATGGCCGGAACCTCGCCTGCCGAGAACCCGACAGCAACGGCGCTGTTTGCCCTGCTGGTGGCCTTCTGTTCGGCCAGCCAGGACATCGTCATCGATGCTTTCCGGGTGGAAAGCCTGGACGAAGACCAACAGGGCGCCGGGGCGGCAACCATTGTTTTCGGCTACCGGGTCGGCCTGCTGACGGCCGGGGCGGGGTCCTTCTGGCTGGCCTCGGTCTTCACCTGGAACGAGGTCTACATGGTGATGGCGGTGCTGGTCGTCATCGGCATGGGCGCCGTGCTGTTCGCCGAGGAACCGCCGGAGGGTGTCTCGGTGGCTGCCGCCGAACGCGAGGAAACGGCGGTTGCCGGGCGGTTGTCGGCGACTTGGCCTGGATGGGCGGCGCGGGCCGCGGCCTGGTTTTATGAAGCGGTGCTGGCGCCGTTCCGGGATTTCATGACGCGTCCCGGCTGGCTTGCCATTGTCGCCTTCATCATGCTCTACAAACTGGGCGAAGCCTACCTGGGCGTTATGGCCAATCCGTTTTACCTGAAGATGGGTTTTTCGACGGTGGAGATTGCCAACGTCAGCAAGGTCTTCGGCTTTGGCGCGACGCTTATCGGCGCCTTTGTCGGCGGCCTCATGGTCAGTCGCTACGGCATCTTGAAAAGCCTGCTGGTCTGCGGCGTGCTGCAAATCTTCGGCACCCTGATGTTCTGCGTGCAGGCGCTGGCCGGCCATAACATCGCCATGCTGACGCTGACCATTGCCGCCGAGAACGTTACCGCCGGCATGGCGACGTCGGCCTTCGTCGCCTACCTCTCCATGCTCTGCCACCAGGCCTACACGGCGACCCAATACGCGCTGCTCAGTTCCCTGATGGCCTTCGCCCGCGATGTGGTCTCGGCGACGTCGGGCATGGCGGCGGAGACGATGGGCTGGTTTGGCTTTTTCCTGTTCAGTGCCGCCCTGGCGGTGCCGGGCCTGCTGGTGCTGGTCTGGCTGATGCGCCGCTATCCGGTGGTCGATACGGCGGCGGTTCCGGCGGCTCCCTGAAGCCCCGCCTCAACCGCTTCACGGACAACCTCAAGCGGGATCAGGGCCATTTCCCGGCCGCCGAAGTCGGCGGCCCGGATGATGGTCAGCTTATCGCCCATGGGCATGAATTTTTCCGGCACGGTTGGCCCGAACAGCGAGACCAACGGCTTAGTGCCGATGGCCAGCATGTGGCCGACCCCGGAATCGTTGGAGACATTGAGCGCCGTCCGCGCGCCGAGCGCGATGGTGAACTGGGGCGCGAAGCCGTGCCGCTCACCGGCACTGTCCGTTTGCAGGGGAAACAGGGCGTCGGGTACGGCGGCCTGGATATCGACCCGCCAGTCTTCTTCCTGGGGGCCGAGGAAAAAAACCGGCGTGCGGCCTTTCTCCACCTGCTGCCGGGCCAGGGCGATGAAATTTTCCAGCGGCCAGCATTTGGGCAGGCCGCCGGAGCCCGGCGCAAAACCGATATAGACGGGCCCGTCCGGCAACAGGCAGGCGGCTTCGGTTACATGCCCGGGGTCGACCGGCAGTTCGAGGAAAGCCGGGGTGGCAAAATCCCGGCCGCTGGCCAATTCCAGCAGGTCCAGCATCTGGCGCTGCATGGATTTGGGAAAGGTGTAGCCCGCAGGCGGCTTGCGCGACGAGAGCAGGAAGCGGGCAGCGGGGGAAATGAAGGTCTTATGCGGGATGCGCCACAGGGACAAACTGGCCCAGAAAATCCGTTGCGTGTCGATCACCAGATCGAACCGCCGCCCGTCCAGGGGGCGGCGCAGCAACTCGCTCGGGTGCAGGCCGATACCGGCGTTCTCGATGACCTCGTCCAGCAGCCCGCCGGTCAGGGGCGCCAGCACCGAGGCATAAACGCTGGTTTCTTTGCCGGCCAGCCAGGTGATGCGGGTCTCTGGAAAGGCTTCGCGCAGGCCGCGCACGAACGGCAGCTTCAATAGCCCGTCGCCGACCCGGTCGAGGCCGACGTAGACCAGGACACTGGCGGGTTGGTCTTTGGTCATATTTCCGACGCCCTTTGGCCGATGAACCCGTCCCCGGTTAACACATCGCTTCGGACGAGGCAAAGGGCTCTTGAGAATCTTTCGTTGCCTTTTTTCATAGATTCCCTGAACCTTTGGCGGTAACGGAGGCACCAACCATGAATATCGACAAAATCGCCATCGGCGAAAATGTTCCCTACGACGTCAATGTCATCATCGAAATTCCCTTAGGGGGCAATCCGGTGAAGTACGAGATGGACAAAGACTCCGGCGCCATGGTCGTCGACCGCTTCCTGCACACGGCCATGTATTATCCCTGCAATTACGGCTTTATCCCGCATACCCTGTCCGACGACGGCGACCCGGTGGACGCCGCCGTGCTGGGCCAGGTCCCGGTCTCGCCCGGCGTCATCATCCCGTCGCGCCCGATCGGCGTCATGCTGATGGAGGACGAAAGCGGCGTCGATGAAAAAATTCTCTGCGTGCCGGTCGACCGCCTGCACCCATTCTATTCCGATGTCGGCTCATACCGTGACCTGCGCCCGGTGCTGATCGAACAGATCGCCCATTTCTTCACCCACTATAAAGACCTGGAAAAAGGTAAGTGGGCCGAGGTCAAGGGCTGGGGCGAACCGGAAGAAGCATTCGACCTGATCCGCCAGGGCATCGAGCGGGCCAAATAACATGCCGGACCGCATCAAAATCGTCGAAGGCGACATCACCCGGCTCGATGTCGATGCCATCGTCAATGCCGCCAACGAGACCCTGTTGGGCGGCGGCGGCGTCGACGGCGCCATCCACCGGGCGGCCGGGCCGGAACTGCTGGAAGCCTGTAAACGCCTCGGCGGCTGTGCGACCGGCGAAGCCCGCATCACCAAAGGCTACAACCTGCCGGCCCGCCAGATCATCCATACCGTCGGCCCCATCTGGCAGGGCGGGGCCAAAGGCGAAGAAGAACTGTTGGCCAACTGCTACCGGCGGTCTCTGGGCCTCTGCGTCGGCAATCACCTGCGCACAATCGCCTTCCCGGCCATCAGCACCGGCGTCTACCGTTTTCCGGCCGAGCGTGCGGCGCGCATTGCCGTCGGCACGGTGGCCGACTTCCTCGACGGTGAAGAGCGTCTCGATGAAGTGATTTTCTGCTGCTTCGGCGAAGCCTCGGTCCAGGCCCACGAAGCGGCGCTGGCGGAACTGACGGCGAAATAGTCCTGCGGTAAGGGGGCTTAACCGAACAGCGCCACCGACAGTTTCGGGCCGAGGCCGGTGAAGACCAGGAACAGAATAGCGGCGAGGAGGGCGGCGGCGGGCACCGTCACCACCCAGGCGGCGACGATGGTCAGCAAGTGGCTGCGCCGCACCAGCTTGCGTTTTTTCGACTTGCGGAATTCCTTTTGCAGCTGGTCCCGGGTTTCGGCGGCCAGTTCGTCGGCCGATTTATCCGTGTTGTCCTGCCAGCGGATGCCGGAGGCTTTCGGCCAATGGCTGAGGCTACCCTGGCGGCGGCGGCTGTCGAGGAATTCGCGCAGGAAGCCGACCCCGAAAACGCCGCCGACGGCGATATGGGTGGAGCTGACCGGCAGCCCCAGGGCGGAGGCGATAATCACCGTGATGGCGGCGGCCAGGGCGACACAGAAGGCCCGCACCGGATTGAGCTTGGTGATCTGCTGGCCGACGGTGCGGATCAGCTTCGGCCCGAAGAGGAACAGCCCCGCCGAAATACCCGCCGCGCCGACCGCCATCACCCACAGCGGAATGCCCGCCTTGGCGACGATCTCGCCCGATGAGACGGCGCTGACGATGGCGGCCAGGGGGCCGATGGCGTTGGCCACGTCGTTGGCCCCGTGGGCGAACGACAGCAGGGCCGCCGAACAGACCAGCGGCACCACAAACAGCGTATTGACGGACTTGCGGCGGTTTTCCAGGCCCCGCACGCGGCGTCCCACCCAGGAGCGGACGATGGCGTAAGCGGCGGCAAAAGAAACGATGCCGATGATGACGATGGCGGTCAGGTCGGCCTTCCACAATTTCTTGAAGCCCTTCATCACCAGATAGACGGAAAAGGCCGAAGCCATGATGGCGACCACCACCGGTACCCAGCGCCGGGCGGCCGTGAGCTTGTCTTCCTTGTTGAGCACGGCGGTCTTGATGAAGAACAGGAAAAGGGCGGCGATGACGCCACCCATCACCGGCGAGATCACCCAGCTGGCGGCGATCTTGGCCATGGTCGGCCAGTTGACGGCGGCAAAGCCGGTGGCGGCGATGCCGGCCCCCATGACGCCGCCGACGATGGAGTGCGTCGTCGACACCGGGGCCCCCAGGTAGGTGGCCAGGTTGAGCCACAGGGCGGCGGCCAGCAGGGCCGACATCATGGTCCAGATAAAGGTCCGGGAGTCCGGCATCAGGGACGGATCGATAATGCCTTTCTTGATGGTCGAAACGACGTCGCCGCCGGCCAGGATAGCCCCGGCCGATTCGAACACGGCGGCAATCAGCAGTGCCCCCAGCAAGGTCAGGGCTTTTGAGCCGACCGCCGGACCGACGTTGTTGGCGACGTCGTTGGCGCCGATGTTCAGGGCCATGTAGCCGCCGATGATGGCGGCGGCGATGATATAAGTATTGCCTTCGATGGCGCCCGATAGCAGAGCCGAGAAAATCCAGACGGCGACCAGGAAGAGACCGCCGAGGCCGATCTTAACGAACCGCTGGCCACTGTCCTGGGTGGCCTGTTCCAGGCTGACGATTCTTTTCAGGTCACGGTCGACGGTGGTTTGGGGGGGGGGAAATAATCTTGAGACATCGGCTGGCACCTCCCCGTTGTCCGGGGTTCATAAATTTGTAACACCTGTCGGTTCTCTTTGACCCGAATCCCGAACCAAAAACAAGCTATTTTTGCGACCCTCTCCGTGATAATCTCAGAAGATTATTCCGGTG
>JADHTD010000015.1 GCA_016776525.1 Rhodospirillales bacterium | reverse complement strand
GATGAAAAGGGCCTGCGCACGCCCAACAAAGATTCCATCGCGCGGCGCATCGTCGATCACTGGATCGAAGACGTCTGATTATTTCGGGAGCTTGCCCCCCACCCAAAGGACCCCGGAAAAGGCTAAAAGCCGGTGGCTTTATTCCCCGGCTTCTTCCAGGCGGAAGGGATGGCCGGCGTAGGTGCCCAGCACTTTCACTTCCTCGCAGAAGAAGCTGAGTTCCTCCAGGGCCAGTTTGAGGTCGCGGTTTTCCGGGTGGCCCTCGACGTCGGCAAAGAACTGGGCGGCGTTGAAGCGCGAGCCGACCAGATAGCTTTCCAGCTTGGTCATGTTGATGCCGTTGGTGGCGAAACCGCCCAGCGCCTTGAAAAGGGCGGCGGGCACGTTGCGCACGCGGAAGACGAAGGTGGTGATCAACAGCCCCGCCTTCGGGTGCGGCACGATGGCATCGGCGGCCATGATCAGGAAGCGCGTGGTGTTGTGTTCGGCATCCTCGATATTGGCCTTGAGCGAGACCAGCCCGTCCAGTTCCCCGGCCAGTTCGGAAGCGATGGCGGCCTGGGTCTTGTCGCCGTTGGCGGCGATCTCGGCGGCGGCGCCGGCGGTATCCACATGCACCACCGGCTCGATGCCCATTTCCTTGATCATGTTGCGGCACTGGTTCAGGGCATGGATGTGGCTGTGTACATGGGTGATGTCCGCAATCTTGGCGCCGGTCAGGCCCAACAGGTGGTGGTTCACCCGCTGGAAGTGTTCGCCGATGATGTGCAGGCCGGAATCCGGCAACAGGTGATGAATGTCGGCAACCCGCCCGGCCACGGAATTTTCAATGGGGATCATGGCCAGCGCCGCCTGACCGTCGCGGACGGCGGAGAAGGCGTCCTCAAAGGACCGGCAGGGCAGGGTCTCCATCTCCGGGCGCACGCTGCGGCAGGCCAGGTCGGAATAGGCTCCGGGCATGCCCTGGAAGGCGATGGTTTTGCTGGCGTCGGACATGGCGGTCTCGGTTCTCGTCGTTCAGGCGCCGCCGAGTATTTGGCGGGCGCGGTCAAGGTCGGCGGGAGTATCGACGCCCAACGGCACCGTGTCAACGCGGGCAGCGTCGATGCGCAGGCCGTTTTCCAGGGCCCTTAATTGTTCCAGGCGTTCGCGCCTTTCCAGCCGCCCCGGCGGCAGCGAAACGAAGCGTTCCAGGGCCTCGCGGCGGTAGGCATAGAGCCCGATATGATGGTAGTGCGGACCGTCGCCGGACGGGATGGTGGCGCGGCTGAAATAGAGCGCCCGGCCAAGCCTGCCGCTGTCATTGAGGGACAACGCCACCTTGACCACATTGGGGTCGGTGCGCTCGGCCTCCTCGGTGATGTCGGTGACCAGGGTTCCGATATCCACCGCGGGATTGCCAAGCGGCTCCAGGGCGGCCCGGATGTCATCTGGCGGGATGGTCGGCAGGTCGCCTTGCAGGTTAATGACGGCGTCATGCTGGGCCCTGGAATCGACGATTTTCAAAGCCTCGAATATACGATCCGAGCCGGACGGATGGTCGGGCCGGGTCAGCACCGCATCGCCGCCCGCCGCCTTTACCGCGTCGGCGATTTCCACTTCGGCGGCAGCCACGATGACCGGGCCGAGGCCGGCTTCCAGGGCGCGGCGCCAGACATGCACGATCATCGCCTCGCCGTGGATATCGGCCAGCGGCTTGTCGGGCAGCCGCTGGGATGCCAGCCGCGCCGGAATGATGACGATGGGATTGGTCGGTTTGCTCATGGACCGCATCATAGTGGGAGGTTCCCGCCACCGAAACCGGAATTTACAGGCAGTGTTGAAGGGGGCGGATTGAATCGCTACATTGCCCCCATAGCCGGCCGCCGGACCACCTGGACCGGGGACCGATACATGGAAGGGTTTTTAAGCGATGAAATTTTCGACTTGGGAAAAGGTCGGGGGGTCCGTGCTGATCGCAGCATGGTTGATCTATGGGGTCAATTTTATCGGCGACAGCCTGGTGCAAGCCGACGAGGCGCCGCCATCGGCGAAAAAGGCGATGTCCGCCAAAACGGCGAAAGCTCCGGCCAAGACGGCTCAAGCCCCGTCCGGCAGCGGCGATGCCCTGGCGCTGCTGGCCTCCGTCAATCCGGATGCCGGGGTCAAGGTCTTCAAAAAGTGTAAGTCCTGCCACACCGCCGGCAAGGGCGGCAAGAACAAGGTCGGGCCCAACCTGTGGGGCGCCGTCGGCCGTAAAAAAGCTTCCCACGGCGGCTTTAAGTATTCCAGTACCTTCAAGGGACTGGACGGCAACTGGGGCTACAAGGACCTGGATACCTTCCTGAGCAACCCCAAGGCCTATGCCAAGGGCAACAAAATGACCTTTGCCGGCTTGAAGAAGGCCTCGGACCGTGCCGCCGTCATCCTCTACCTGCGCGGACAAAGCGACAGCCCCCTGCCCCTGCCATGAGCGCAGGGGGGGCTGATGTGGCCGTCCCCGGTGAATTGATCGAATTCGCCGGGCGCCTGGCGGATGCCGTCCGGCCCATCGCGCTCCGCTATTTCCGCCAGCCCGTCGATGTCGCCGCCAAGGACGACGACAGCCCGGTCACCATCGCCGATCAAAAAGCCGAGACGGCCATGCGGGCGCTGATCGAGGAAACCTATCCCGATCACGGCATCCTCGGCGAGGAACACGGCGGCGTGCGGACCGATGCCGCGTATCTGTGGGTGCTCGATCCCATCGACGGCACCCAGTCGTTCGTTACCGGCAAGCCGCTGTTCGGCACCCTGATCGCCCTGCTCAAGGACGGCGTGCCGATCTTGGGCGTTATGGACATGCCAGCCCTGGACGAGCGCTGGATCGGGGCCCGCGGCCAAACGACGACCTACAACGGCGCGCCGGTCAAAGTACGCCCCTGCACGGACCTTAAACAGGCCTGGATTTACGCCACCTCGCCGCACATGTTTCCAGAAGGCGATTTCGAGGCTTTCGAGGCTTTACGCAAACAATGCCGCCGCACCATCTACGGCGCCGAGTGCTATGCCTACGGCCTGCTGGCCAACGGCCAAGTCGACCTAGTCGTCGAATCGACCATGCAGCCCTATGATTTCTGCGCCCTGGTGCCCATCGTCGAAGGCGCCGGCGGAATGATCACCGACTGGGCCGGCGGGGCGCTGAAGCTGGAAACCGATGGCCGGGTGGCCGCCGCCGGGGATGCCGGCCTCCATGAAAAAGCCATAAACGTCCTCAAAACATAACCCCGGCTCACAAGGATGCGAGATCGGTAAAGGAACGCTTGATCTTTGCCCATGGGAGCCGACACAATCAGCCGTCTTGTCATTCACTTGGGGATTTTTAGGCCGATGCGCCGATTTGCACTTCTCATCCCGGCCCTTTTCTTCGTCCTCGCGGCCACCGGGGCCGGGGCCGAACCGCGCCACGGCATCGCCATGCACGGCGCCCCCAAATACGGCCCCGACTTCAAGCATTTCGATTACGTCAACCCGCTGGCCCCCAAGGGCGGCGCCATCAAGCTGGCCACCACCGGCAGCTACGACAGCCTCAACGCTTTCATCACCAAGGGACAGCCCGTTGCCGGAATCGGTTCCATCTACGATACCCTGATGTCGTCGAGCGCCGATGAAGCCTTCACCCAGTATGGATTGCTGGCGGAAACCGTGGAAACGCCGAAAGACCGCTCCTGGGTTGAGTTCACCCTGCGCCCGGAAGCCCGCTGGCACGACGGCAAATCGGTGACGCCGGAAGACGTCATCTGGACGTTCAACACCCTGGTCGCCAAAGGCCAGCCGTTTTACCGCTATTATTACGGCAATGTGGTGAAGGCCGAAAAAACCGGCCCGCGGTCCGTCAAATTCACCTTCAAGCCCGGCGAGAACCAGGAACTGCCGCTGATCATGGGGCAATTGACGATCCTGCCCAAGCACTACTGGGAAGGCCGGGATTTTTCCAAAACCACCCTGGAACCGCCGCTCGGCAGCGGCGCTTACCGCATCAAATCGGTCAACGCCGGAAAATCAATTACCTATGAACGGGTCGCCGGTTACTGGGGCCGGAGCCTGCCGGTCAATGTCGGGCACAATAATTATCAATCCATCCAGTACGATTATTACCGGGACGCAACGGTGATGGTCGAGGCCTTCAAGGCCGGTGCCTTCGACTATCACGCAGAGAACAATTCCAAGATCTGGGCGACCGCCTATGACATCCCCGCCGTCAAGAATGGCCTGCTCAAGAAAGTCGAGATCAAGCACAACCGTACCGCCGGCATGCAGGGTTTCGTTTTCAATACCCGGCGGGACATCTTCAAGGACAAAAAGGTGCGTCAGGCTCTGGCCTATGCGTTCGACTTCGATTGGTCGAACCGCAACCTGTTTTACGGCCAGTACAAGCGGTCCCGCAGCTACTTCGACAACTCGGAGCTTTCCGCCCGGGGCCTGCCCTCCGGGGAGGAGCTTGAAATTCTGGAATCTCTGCGCGGACGGATTCCCGCCGAGGTTTTCAGCAAAACCTACAATCCGCCCGCCACCAAGGGCGACGGGCGGATCCGTTCAAACCTGCGCATCGGCGATAAACTGCTCAAAGAAGCGGGGTGGGTCATTAAGGATAGAACCAGGACCAATACCGAGAGCGGATGGAAACTGAGTTTCGAGATTCTGCTGATCAGCCCGGCCTTCGAGCGCATTGTCCTGCCCTTTGCCAAAAACCTGAAACGCCTGGGCGTCGAGGCCCGGGTGCGCACTGTCGATTCGGCGCAGTATGTTAAGAGGCTGGAAACCTACGACTTCGACATGATCGTCGGCGGCTGGGGACAGTCCCAGTCGCCCGGCAACGAACAACGCGGCTATTGGAGTTCCCGGGCCGCCGCCCAGAACGGCAGCCGCAATTTCATCGGCATCAGCGACCCGGCAATCGATAAACTGGTCGAGTTGGTCATCGCCGCCCCCGACCGCAAGAGCCTGGTAAACCGCACCCGGGCGCTGGACCGGGTTTTACAATGGGGCCATTACATCATCCCCAACTGGCACCTGGACTATGACCGCTTGGTCTACTGGAACAAATTTCAACGGCCCAAAGTCACGCCGACCCGCGGCGCCCAGTTCTTTACCTGGTGGATCAACCCGGCCGCCGCCGAGGCCACCGAGAAGGGCAAACAGACCCTGAAGGGGCCATAACGGGACCGAACCATGTTCGCCTATATCCTTCGCCGCCTGGCCCTGATCGTCCCGACCCTGTTCGGCATCATGGTCGTCAACTTCATCATCGTGCAGGCCGCGCCCGGCGGCCCGGTGGAACAGATGATTGCCAAAATCCAGGGGGTTGCCGTCGAGGCCACGGCCCGGGTCAGCGGTACCGGCAGTCAGGAAACGGTACCCTCCGCCCAACGCCGCCAGCAGGGACAGTCTAGCGACGTACAGAGCAAATACCGGGGCGCCCAGGGCCTGGAACCGGAATTCATCAAGCAGATCGAGAAACAGTTCGGCTTCGACAAACCGGCTCCTGAACGCTTTTTCCTGATGTTGAAGAATTATATCGTCTTCGATTTCGGCAACAGCTATTTCCGCGACCGCAGCGTCATCGACTTGGTGCTGGATAAGATGCCGGTGTCCATCTCGCTGGGCCTGTGGACCACCCTGTTGGTGTATCTGATCTCGATCCCGCTGGGCATCATGAAGGCGGTGCGCGACGGCTCGCGTTTCGATATCTGGTCGAGCGGCGTCGTCGTTATCGGCAATGCCATTCCCGGATTCCTCTTTGCCATCCTGCTCATCGTGCTGTTCGCCGGCGGGCGCTATTTCGATTGGTTCCCGTTGCGCGGCCTGGTCTCGGATAATTTCGCCGAACTCAGCACGTGGCAGCAAATCGGCGATTATTTCTGGCACATGACGCTGCCGATCCTGTCCATGGTCATCGGCGGTTTCGCGGGCCTGACCATGCTCACCAAGAACTCTTTCCTGGAAGAGATCAACAAACAGTACGTGGTGACGGCGCGTTCAAAGGGCCTGTCCGAGCACCGGGTGCTTTACGGCCATATTTTCCGCAACGCCATGCTGATCGTCGTCGCCGGGTTTCCCAGCGCCTTTATCGGTATTCTGTTTACCGGCGCCTTGCTCACAGAAATTATCTTCTCGCTGGACGGCCTCGGTCTGCTCGGCTTCGAGTCGACCATCAACCGGGATTACCCGGTGATGTTCGGCACCCTCTATTTCTTCACCCTGCTGGGGCTGGTGCTCAACCTGATCGGCGACTTGATGTACCACATCATCGACCCGCGCATCGACTTCGAAAAGCGGGGGACCTGACCATGCAGGGCGCCAGCCGTTTTCTCGGGCTTCGCATCACCCCCCTGACCCGCCGTAGACTGGCCAACTTCCGGGCCAACAAGCGGGGCTTCTGGTCGCTGTGGCTGTTCCTGATCCTCTTTTTCGTCAGCCTGTTTGCCGAACTGATCGCCAACGACAAACCGATCCTTATCCATTTTGATGGCGCTTATTACACGCCGTTCCTGACCGATTATCCGGAGACCGTTTTCGGCGGCTTCCTGGAAACGGAAACCGAATACGCCGACCCGGAGGTGCGCGAACTGATCGAGGAAAAAGGCTGGATCCTGTGGCCGCTGGTCCGTTTCAGTTACGATTCGGTGAATTATGAATTGAAGGTGCCGGCTCCGGCGCCGCCCTCGGAACTCAACTGGCTGGGCACCGATGACCAGGGCCGCGACGTCATCGCCCGGCTCATATACGGCTTCCGAATTTCGGTACTGTTCGGGCTGGTCCTAACCCTCATCAGTTCCGTCATCGGCATCGCCGCCGGTGCCATACAGGGCTATTTCGGCGGCCTCACTGATCTTTTGTTCCAGCGTTTCATCGAGGTCTGGGTCGGCCTGCCGGTACTGTTTCTGCTGATCATCCTGGCCAGCATTGTCGAGCCCAATTTCTGGTGGCTGCTGGGCCTGATGCTGATGTTCAGCTGGACCGCCCTGGTCGGCGTGGTCAGGGCCGAATTCCTGAGGGCGCGCAATTTCGATTATGTGCGGGCCGCCCGGGCGCTGGGTGTTTCCAACCGGGTCATCATGTTCAAGCACATCCTGCCCAATGCCATGGTGGCGACCATCACCTTCATGCCATTTATCCTGTCGGGCTCGATCACCACCCTGACGGCGCTTGATTTCCTCGGCTTCGGCCTGCCGCCAGGATCGGCCTCACTGGGCGAACTGCTCAACCAGGGCAAGGCCAACTTGCAGGCCCCGTGGCTGGGCCTCACCACCTTTTTCGTTCTCGCCACCATGCTGTCCCTGTTAATCTTCATCGGCGAAGCGGTACGCGACGCCTTTGACCCGAGGAAGACCTTCCGATGAGCAAGCTGCTGGAAATCAACGACCTGTCCGTTTCCTTCGGCCGCGGCGAGCGCGAAGTGAAAGCCGTGCGCGGCGCAGGCTTAAGCATCGATAAGGGCGAGACCGTTGCCCTGGTCGGGGAAAGCGGCTCGGGAAAATCGGTGACGGCGTTGTCCGTCATGCGCCTGCTGCCCTATCCCCAGGCCTGGCATCCGGGCGGTTCCATCCGTTTTGCCGGGGAAGAGTTAATGGCGGCCAGCGAGGGCCACATGCGCGAGCTTCGCGGCGACCGCATCGCCATGATTTTCCAGGAACCGCTGACCTCGCTCAATCCGCTGCACAGCATCGAGAAACAGATCAACGAAGTATTGCTGCTGCACAAACTGATGTCGAAGAGCGAAGCCCGCGCCCGGGTCGAGGAACTGATGGCCCTGGTCGGCCTGGAAAACCAGATATCGCGTTTGAATGCCCTGCCCCACGAATTTTCCGGCGGCCAGCAACAGCGCGTCATGATCGCCATGGCCCTGGCCAACGAACCGGACCTGCTGATCGCCGATGAACCGACCACCGCCGTCGACGTCACCATCCAGGCGCAAATCCTCAAACTGCTGAAGGACTTGCAGGCCAAATTGAATATGGCGCTTTTGCTCATCACCCATGACCTGGGCATCGTCCGGCGCATGGCTGAGCGGGCCTGCGTCATGAATGACGGCGAGATCGTCGAACAGGGAGAGACCAACTCCATCTTCGACAATCCACAGCATGCCTACACCCAGCGCCTGCTGGCCGCCGAGCCGAAGGGACGGCCCGACCAGGCCGACGCGTCAGCCCCGGAAGTTGTCACCGTCACCGATTCCAAGGTCTGGTTCCCCATCAAAAAAGGCGTCCTCCGCCGCGTCGTCGATCATGTGAAGGCGGTGGACGGTATCTCGCTGACCGTGCGTAAGGGCCATACGCTCGGCATTGTCGGGGAAAGCGGCTCGGGCAAGAGTACACTCGGCCGCGCCTTGTTGCGCCTGGAACGTAGCGAGGGCGATATCGTTTTCAAGGGCCGTGATATCCAGGGCATGGATTCGCGGGAATTGCGCCCCCTGCGCCGCGAGATGCAGATCGTCTTCCAGGATCCGTTCGGCTCGCTCAGCCCGCGGCTGTCGGTGGCCCAGATCGTCGAAGAGGGATTGAAGGTGCACGGCCTCGGCGGCACGTATGAGGAACGCCGGGAACTGATCGGCCAGGCCCTGGAAGAGGTCGGCCTGGAACGCAACATGATGGACCGCTACCCCCATGAATTTTCCGGCGGCCAGCGCCAGCGCATATCCATCGCCCGCGCCCTCGTCCTCAAACCGGATTTCATCGTTCTCGACGAGCCGACCTCGGCGCTCGACATGTCGGTGCAGGCACAGATCGTCGACCTCTTGCGCGATCTGCAAAAACGCTACGACCTGGCTTACCTGTTCATCAGCCATGATCTTAAGGTGGTCCGTGCCCTGGCCCATGACGTGGCCGTCATCCGCCACGGCCGCATCGTCGAACAGGGGGTGGCCGACGATGTCTTCTCCAATCCCCGGGAAGCCTATACCCGCGCCCTTATGGACGCCGCTTTTGAATTAAAGGCGGACGAGAGCGGTGCTGTAAGTATGTAAGGGCTGGTTATTCGCTCACGACCCCAACCAGCCGTAGGCAATGGCCAGCAGGAAGCCGCCCAGGACTAACCGGTAGATCACAAAGGGCGTGAAGGTGGACCGCCGGAGCCAAGCCATCAGGGCGAAGATGGTGACCAGGGCCGCCCCGAAGGCCATGACGGCGGCGATCACCGCCGTCAGCGTCAGGTCGGCGTTGCCCGACTGGTACAACTCGTACCCCTTCAGGGTTCCGGCCCCGAGGATCGCCGGGATCGACAACAGCATGGAAAAGCGCGCCGCATCCGATCGTTCCATTCCCAGCAAGCGGGCCGCCGACATGGTGATGCCCGACCGGCTGGTGCCGGGAACCAGGGCCAGGACCTGGGCCAGGCCGATGACCAGGACGTCGCTGATGCCAAGGTGTTCGACCCGCCGGACGGTGATGCCGACCCGATCGGTGAAATAAAGGAAGACCCCGAAGCCCAGCGTCGTCCAACCGATCACCGTCAGGCTGCGCAGGCTTTCCATATGGATGTTGAGAAAATAACCGGCCACAATCAACGGCAGGGTCCCCAGGACCACCAAGCCAAAAAGCCGGGCGCCCGGAGCGCGGCGCCCCCGCAGGGCGCGCCCCAGTCCGTTCAGCATCTCCCACAGGTCGCGCCAGAAATACAGCACCACGGCAAAAAGGGTGCCGACGTGCACGGCGACATCGATGGTCAGGCCCTGATCCGGCCAGCCGGCCACCGCCGGCACCAGGATCAAATGGCCGGACGAACTGACGGGCAGGAATTCTGTAATCCCCTGAACCAACGCCAAAACCGCTATGTGGATAAGAGACACGTCCTCACACCCCCAAAAAGTTGTCCATTTATAGCATCCGGCCCCCAATGCCCCAAGGGACAAATAAAACCCCACTTTTCGTTACGGTACGAAAAATGAAAATCGTTACATGATATTTATCAATTACTTAGCAAAAATCTACTTCAATGTTTTGCCTTTTATTTGGGAATTGGGTACATTGCCGCGCTCCTTTCATCAGGGGATCGGCGGTGCGCGTCCCGACCAGTATTAATTGGCCGCGGCATCTCCTTCTTGTTCTGGTGATCGGAAACGGATCGAACGCATCTTAGCAATAGACTTCAGGACGCAACCATGACCCATCAGCCCTTGCCCCCGGCACAGGGACTTTATGATCCCGATAACGAACATGACGCTTGTGGCGTTGGCTTCGTCGCCAACATCAAGAACCGCAAAAGCCATGATATTATCCAACAGGGTTTGGAAGTTCTGGTTAACCTGGACCATCGCGGCGCCGTCGGCGCCGATCCGCTGGCCGGTGACGGCGCCGGTATTCTGATCCAAATTCCGGATACCCTGTTCCGCGTAGAATGCAAGGGCCTCGGCATCGACCTACCGGCGGTTGGCGATTACGGCGTCGGCATGATCTTCCTTCCTCTGGGCGAAAAGAACAGCGAAGCCTGCGTCAAAGTCGTTGAAGAAACCATTGAACGGGAAGGCCAGATCCTGCTCGGGTGGCGCGACGTGCCGGTCGACAGCAGCTGCCTGGGCTATAGCGTCAGGCCCATTGAACCGGTTATCCGCCAAGTCTTTATCGCCCGCGGCGACAACTGCCCCGACACCGACAGCTTCGAACGCAAGCTGTTTGTCATCCGCAAAGAAGCCTTCCATACCGTCTGGGACCTGAACATCGAAGACAAGGCCCATTATTACGCGACCACCATGTCGGCCCGCACCATTGTCTATAAAGGCATGGTGACGGCGGGCAATCTGAAGGTTTATTACAAGGATCTCAATGATCCCCGCGCCGAATCGGCGCTGGCCCTGGTACATCAGCGTTTCTCCACCAACACTTTCCCGTCCTGGGCCCTGGCCCAGCCGTTCCGGTACCTGTGCCACAACGGCGAGATCAACACGCTGCGCGGCAACATCAACTGGATGCTGGCCCGGCGCCACAACATGCAATCCGATATCCTGGGCGAGGATTTGGAAAAACTGTGGCCGCTGATCGGCGACGGAAAATCGGATTCGGCAACCTTCGACAACGCCCTCGAACTGCTGGTCGCCGGTGGTTATTCCCTGGCCCACGCGATGATGCTGATGATCCCGGAGGCCTGGGACAACAACAACCTGATGAAGAAGAAAAACAAGGCCTTCTATGAATACCATGCCGCCGTCATGGAACCCTGGGACGGCCCGGCCGGCGTCGCCTTTACCGACGGCAAGCAGATCGGCGCCACGCTGGACCGCAACGGCCTGCGTCCCGCCCGTTACGTGGTCACCGATGACGATATGGTCATTATGGGTTCGGAAGTCGGCGTGCTCGATATCCCGGAAGAGAAGATCGTCCAGAAATGGCGCCTGCAACCGGGCAAGATGTTCCTCATCGACCTGGAAGAAGGCCGCATCATCGACGACAACGAACTGAAGGACCAGCTGGCCACCGCCAAGCCTTACAAGAAATGGCTGGACGAAACCCAGATCAAGCTGGAGACCCTGCCGCCGGAAGTGGCCGCCATGTCGCCGGACGAAGATATCCTGCTCGACCGTCAGCAGGCCTTCGGATACACCCAGGAAGACCTCAAATTCTTCCTGACGCCGATGGCCGTCGGCGGCATGGACCCGGTTGGCTCCATGGGCCGCGATATTCCCCTGGCCGTGTTGTCGGACCGCTCAAAGCTGCTTTACGATTATTTCTTCCAGTGTTTCGCCCAGGTCACAAACCCGCCGATCGACCCGATCCGCGAGGAACTGGTGATGTCCCTGGTTTCCCTGATCGGACCCCGCCCGAACCTGCTGGGCCTGGATACCGGCGGCACGCATATCCGCCTGGAAGTCGATCAGCCGATCCTCAGCAATATCGACCTGGAGCGCATTCGGCATATCCACGAAAAGGTGGATAATGCCTTCCGTACCTTCACCCTGGATATCTGTTATCCGGCGGACATGGGCGCTTCCGGCATGGCCGAGGCGCTGGACCGGGTCTGTGAAAAGGCGAGCCAACGGGTGCTGGACGGTTTCAACATCCTGATCCTGTCGGACCGCGCCATCGACGCCGACCATGTGGCCATTCCGGCCCTGCTGGCGACGGCGGCGGTGCACCACCACCTGATCCGCGAAGGCCTGCGGACCGAGGTCGGGTTGGTCGTCGAGACCGGCGAAGCCCGCCAGGTTCATGACTTCTGCCTGCTGGCCGGTTACGGCGCTGAAGCCATCAACCCTTATCTGGCATTCGAGACCATTTCCTCGGTGCTGCCCAACCTGCCCAATGACATAGACGAGGAAGAAGCCCACAAACGCTATACCAAGGCGGTCGGCAAAGGCATCCTCAAGGTAATGTCGAAAATGGGTATCTCCACTTACCAGTCCTATTGCGGCGCCCAGATTTTCGACGCCGTCGGTCTGGCCACCGAATTCGTCGAGCGTTACTTCACCGGCACCAAGAGCATGATCGAAGGCGTCGGCCTCCAGGAAATCGCCCAGGAAACGGTGCGCCGCCACCGCGAAGCCTATAGCGACATCAGCATTTACCGCGACCAACTGGATGTCGGCGGTGAACTGGCCTACCGCCTGCGCGGCGAGAAACACATGTGGACGCCGGAAAGCATTTCCACCCTGCAGCATGCCGTGCGCGCGGGCGATTACAAAAAATTTAAAGAATTCTCCGCCATGATGGATGAACAGGTTGAACAGCATATGAACCTGCGCGGTTTGTTCGACCTGAAGGAAGCCGACAAGCGCATCCATATCGATGAGGTTGAACCGGCCAGCGAAATCGTCAAACGCTTCTCCACCGGCGCCATGTCGTTCGGTTCCATCTCGTACGAAGCGCACACCACTTTGGCCATTGCCATGAACCGCCTGGGCGGCAGGTCCAATACCGGCGAAGGCGGCGAGGAGCCGGAACGTTTCCAACCTATGGGAAACGGCGATTCCATGCGCTCGGCCATCAAACAGGTCGCCTCGGGCCGTTTCGGGGTTACCGCCGAATACCTGGCCAATTCCGACGAAATCCAGATCAAGATGGCACAGGGCGCCAAGCCCGGTGAAGGCGGCCAGTTGCCGGGCCACAAGGTCAATAAAACCATTGCCCGGGTCCGCCATTCGACCCCCGGTGTCGGCCTTATCTCGCCGCCGCCGCATCACGATATCTATTCCATCGAGGATTTAGCCCAGCTGATCCATGACCTGAAAAACGTCAACCCGAAGGCCCGCATCAGCGTTAAATTGGTTTCCGAAATCGGCGTCGGCACCATTGCCGCCGGCGTTTCCAAGGCCCGCGCCGACCATGTGCTGATTTCCGGCCAGGATGGCGGCACCGGCGCCAGCCCGCTGACCTCGGTCATGCATGCCGGCAGCCCCTGGGAGATCGGCCTCGCCGAAACCCACCAGACGCTGGTTCTCAATGACCTGCGCGGCCGCATCGCTGTACAGACGGACGGCGGTATCCGCACCGGCCGGGATGTGGCAATTGCCGCCCTGCTGGGTGCCGATGAATTCGGTTTCGCCACCGCCGCCCTGATTACCGAGGGCTGCCTGATGATGCGCAAATGCCACCTCAACACCTGCCCGGTCGGCATCGCCACCCAGGACGCGGAGCTGCGCAAACGCTTCACCGGCAAGCCGGAACACGTGGTTAATTATTTCATGTTCATCGCCGAGGAAGTGCGCGAGATCATGGCCGGCATGGGTTTCCGGACGATCAACGAGATGATCGGCCGGGTCGACCGCATCAACACCAAAGCCGCCATCGAGCACTGGAAGGCCCAGGGTCTCGATTTCTCAAGGCTTCTGTACAAGCCGGTAACGCCGAACGAGGTCGCCGTCTACAATACCCAGACCCAGGACCACGGCCTGGAGAAGGCTCTCGACCAGATCCTGATCAAACAGGCGCAGCCGGCCCTGGAGAACCGCGAAGCGGTGAAAATCGAAACGCCGGTGCGCAACATCAACCGTACCGTCGGCACCATGCTTTCCGGCCAGCTGGCCCTGAAATACGGCCAAAAAGGCCTGCCCGAGGACACCATCTACATCAAGGCCACGGGCACCGCGGGACAAACCCTCGGTGGCTGGCTGGCGCACGGCATCACCCTCGAACTGGAAGGCGATGCCAACGACTATGTCGGCAAGGGCCTGTCCGGCGGTCATTTGATCATCTACCCGCCCAAGAAAAGCCCGTTCAAGGCCGATGAGAACATTATCGTCGGCAACACCGTGCTGTATGGAGCCATTTCCGGCGAATGCTATTTCCGGGGCGTTGCCGGCGAACGCTTTGCCGTGCGCAATTCCGGCGCCACCGCCGTCATCGAAGGCGTCGGCGACCACGGCTGTGAATACATGACCGGCGGCATTGTCATCTGCCTCGGGTCCACCGGCCGCAATTTCGCCGCCGGCATGAGCGGCGGCATCGCTTATGTGCTCGATGAGCACAATGAATTCTCCCGGCGCTGCAATACAGCCATGGTCAGCCTTGAGGAAGTTCCCGAAGACGAGGAAATTCCCGACGGCCCCCACCGGGATGAGGCTCTCAAGGATATGCTGCGTTTTGATGAAACACGCCTCAAGGGGCTGATCGAAAAACACCTGCACTACACCAACAGCGACCGGGCCCGGGAAATCCTGAACGACTGGGAAGACATGCTGCCGAAATTCGTCAAGGTCATGCCGGTCGATTACCGCCGCGCCCTGGAAACGCTGCAGAAGCGGGGCCAAGTTGCCGAACGCACCGGCGACAGCCCGATCGGAGGATAATAAGAATGGGGAAACCAACCGGATTCGTTGAAATTTTACGCCAGGACCGGACCTATCAGCCGACCGCCGACCGTATTCAGCATTTTGCCGAGTTCGTCATTCCGCTGGAGGATTCGGAACTGAAAAAGCAAGGGGCGCGCTGCATGGACTGCGGCATCCCCTATTGCCACCAGGGCTGTCCGGTAAACAACATCATCCCGGAATGGAATGACCTGGTCTACAAACATAAATGGGAGCGGGCGTCGGAAATCCTGCACTCCACCAACAACTTCCCGGAATTCACCGGCCGCGTCTGTCCGGCTCCGTGCGAATCGTCGTGCACGCTCAACATAACCGACGAACCGGTCACCATTAAAACCATCGAATGCGCCATCGTCGACAAGGCCTGGGACGAAGGCTGGCTGAAGCCGCAGATTCCGAACCACCGCAGCGGCAAACGCATCGCCGTCGTCGGCTCCGGTCCGGCCGGCCTGGCTGCCGCCCAACAATTGGCCCGGGTCGGGCATCAGGTCGTCGTCTATGAAAAGAACAACCGCATCGGCGGCCTGCTGCGCTATGGCATCCCCAATTTCAAACTGGACAAGCACTTCATCGACCGCCGCATGTCGCAAATGCAGGCGGAAGGGGTCAAGTTCATTCCCTGCGCCAACATCGGCGTCGATATCCCGGTTCAACGGCTGATGGACGAATTTGATGCCGTGGTGCTGGCCGGCGGCGCCGAAAAGCCCCGCGATGTTGAGGTTCCGGGCCACGACCTGGACGGCGTCCACTTCGCCATGGATTTCCTGATCCAGCAGAACAAGCGCATGGAAGGCGAAGCCATCCCCGATGAGGTCGCCATCACGGCTGACGACAAACATGTCATCGTCATCGGTGGCGGCGATACCGGCTCGGACTGTGTCGGCACCTCGATCCGCCAGGGGGCGCGGACCGTCACCCAACTTGAAATCCTGCCGAAACCGCCGGAAAGAGAGCAAAAGGCCCTGACCTGGCCCAACTGGCCGGATAAGTTCCGCACCTCTTCCTCGCAGGAAGAAGGCTGTGAGCGGGACTGGAGCGTTTCCACCCAATCGTTCTCCGGCGAGAACGGCACGGTGCAAACCCTGCATGCCAATCGGGTCGAATGGAAACACGACGCCGACGGCCGCATGACCATGCAGGACGTGCCCGACAGCGCCTTTAACCTGAAGGCCGACCTGGTGCTGCTGGCGGCCGGCTTCGTGCATCCGGTCCATGAAGGAATGCTCGACCAACTGGGCGTCAAACGCGACTACCGCGGCAATGTCGAGGCCGATACCGACAAGTACCAGACCTCGATCGACAAGGTGTTTGCCGCCGGTGACATGCGCCGCGGCCAGTCGCTGGTCGTCTGGGCCATCCGCGAAGGCCGTCAGTGCGCCCGCGCCGTCGACGAATTCCTCATGGGATCCAGCGGGCTGCCCCGTTAAGGCAAATCCCAAGCAAGCGGCTTCGCTTGCGGCCCATTGCATTGAGGCAATGGATGCATGGGTATTTGCGTCAACCAAATGAGAAACCCCGGCGTCGCGGCAGCACAGCTTTAACGCTTATCCGGCCTGGGCTCTCGGCCGCCACCCCTTCGATGCCCAGCGCCCGCAGGTTGGGCGAGTTGGGATCGACGCCGGGGGGCAGTTCCACCGGCTGTTTCGGTTTGGGGCCGCGGGCCATGGCTTCTTCCAGCTTGCCGATGGGCAGCGGCCCCGATGGTTTGCCACGGGCCAGGGCCTCGTCCAGCTTGCCGGGGGTAACCGGCATGCGCGGCTTGTTGCCGGCCATCTTCAGGAGCCAGTTGCCGGCGATGCGTTTCTGCCCGGCGGCGGCCGCCCTCCCGGTGGCGACACGGCCATAGTTCAAGCGGTCGAAGATCGTGACCGGCTGCTGGCCTTTGGCGCCGCGGAGCTTGTTGAGCAGGACTTTTTTATAGGATGCCTGCGGATCGCCGAAGATGTTTTTTGTTGGAGCTTCTCCCCCACCCAGGCCCGGAAGCCTGCCGCCGAAAACGCCTTTGCTTGAGGTAAGGGGCCGCCCGGTTGGATTGGGGACCTGCACCGGTTGGCGCATTTGTTTGATCCTCGCCGCCTGGATGGCGGTGCGGTCGGCGGCGCTGAGGCCGCCCGCCGCCGCTTGGGGCCGGGAGGGCCCCGCTAATGAAGCCAAAGGCCCCTTGGCCGGTTGAGCGGACTCCAGGGTCGGCAGGGCTCCGGCCGGTTGGGGTCGGGCCCCGGACACAGGAGGCCGAGCCCCGGAAAAACGGGATTTGAAATCCAACAGGCTGGGCTGCTGGGCGCCGAAAGTGTCGGTGACCGCCGGCATCTCGGCGGGCCGGTAGAGCAGGTTCTGTTTCGGCTGAGCCCCAAACAGGCCGCCGAACAAATCGCTGACGCCGCCGAAGAAACCACCCGGTGCCTTCCCCAGGCGCGGTTGGGTGGGGGTCGAGCTCCCGTTAGAAACTCGGCCCGGGGTCAGACCCCCGAAGTCTAAATCCGGGTTCTTGCCCCCGGCCTTGGCGCCCCCGGTGGGGCCGTTAAATCCGCCCATGACGTGTCTCCCATAAAAACAAATCGAGCGTGGGCATCGGCCCCCGCATTAGGATTAATAAAATTGTATAATGTATATTTACCTAACATTAGGTCATAAGTCAAGAACAAAAAGAGAATATAATTGATTCTTTTCAAGTTCAGTTGAATTGCCCTCAAGCGGCCAGGCGTTGATCGCATAAATACGATGTGCGGGCTGCGCGCCAGTATGTGTCCATCGCATAAATGCTAAGAACGGCGCCAGTCGCTGCACTCCGGTTTCCAGGTGCAGTTGGGTGGGGATCAAGCTCCAGAAAATAACCGGGCCGGGGCCTGGCGCAGGCAAGCACTATGAGCCTTTCTGGTTCACGGCCGTTCATTCGAATTGCTCTTTCTTTATATTTCAAAGGTAAATAGTCTTTGTTTTCGGGTGCCCGACCCCAACCGGGGCGGATCATCCCCTCTTATAGTCATCGCAAACTTTTCCGTTTGCTTTTGATGTTCTCTAACCCGTTGGGAGACAGAAAGATGCGGGTCTGGCTTTTTCTCGGCGCCCTGAACGGCATGCTGGCCGTGCTGGCCGGCGCCTATGGTTGGCACAGCCTGGAAGGCGACGAAGCGTCGCGCCAGATTTTCATGCTCGGCGTCGATTACCAGATGTGGCACGCCCTGGCGCTGATCGGCGTCGCCTGGCTGGCCGAGCGCCATCCCGGCACTAAATTGATCACCGCCGCCGGCGTTCTGTTCACCGCCGGTATCGTGTGTTTTTCCGGCACCCTCTATGCCTTCGGCATCACCACCGAAATCCCGGTTCCCTATGCGGCGCCGGTCGGCGGCTATTTGCTTGTGGGCGGCTGGGCCTGCATCCTTTTGTGGGTGCTGTTTAACCGCCGTCAATAATTTCCTAACTACTTGCGATTACCCTGGTTTTGCCCCTTCAGGCCAGTGGCGCACGGATGTCCGCCGCGCCCTGCCGATTGGGGATGGTTGATCAGGGTCCTTGTGGCCCCAGAACACGGGTGACGAGATGACGGCGTTCAGCCGGAAACGCACATTCGAAGTCCTCGATATCGGCAGGCCCCATGACCAGGCCAGCCGCGTTGCCGATGTTGTGCTGATCGGCCTGATCAGCATCAATGTGCTGGCCGTTATCCTTGAATCGATCCCGGAAATGGCTCAGCGCTGGCATGCCGAATTCTATGCCCTGGAAATTTTCTCCGTTGTTGTTTTCTCGGTTGAATATCTCGCGCGTCTTTGGTCCTGCGCCGAAGACCCGGAACGGGATTTCAGTTCTCCCGTGCTGGGTCGCCTGCGCTATATGCTGACGCCGATGGCGTTGATCGATCTGATTGCCATCCTGCCGTTTTATCTGGGTTTCTTCGTCACCGCCGACCTGCGTTTCATGCGGGTTCTGCGTCTGTTGTGCATCTTCAAGCTGACCCGCTATTCATCCTCCATGTCGTTGCTGCTGGAAGTTCTCAAAGACGAGGTAAAATCCATCGGCGCGGCGCTGTTCGTGCTGATGCTGCTGATCGTGCTGGCCGCCAGTTTCACCTATCTGGCCGAACACCAGGCACAGCCGCAGGCCTTCGGGTCGATCCCGGCGGCCATGTGGTGGACGGTGATTACCATGACCACGGTCGGCTATGGCGATGTGGTGCCGGTAACGGTTCTGGGCAAATTCTTCGGCGCCACCATCGGGATTATGGGCGTCGGCATGGTGGCCCTGCCGGCCGGCCTGCTGGCGTCGGGTTTTTCGGGGGCGCTGAGGCGGCGGCGCATAGAATATGAAGAACTTGTCCAAGACGCCCTTGAGGACGGACAAATCGAAGATCACGAGGAAGAAGCCCTGGAGGCATCCCGCGCCGAACTGGGCATCAGCGCCGAGGAAGCGGAGTTGATCCTGGGAGCCGGCCTGCGC
>JADHTD010000014.1 GCA_016776525.1 Rhodospirillales bacterium | reverse complement strand
TTGCTGCATCAGGGGCCGGGTAAGGGTGTTGCCCTGCTTCGACGCCCAATTGGCAAGGCCGTGCATTGAACAGCCCAGGCGGCCGTTGCGGTCGGTTTCGGTCAGCTGTTTTTCAGCAAAACCGATCTTGCCCTGCTTCAGTTCCTGGGCCCGGCAGCGGACCATCAGGTGCGGGAAATCCAGGTCGAATTCATGGGGCGGCACGTACGGGCATTTGGTCATGTAGCACATATCGCACAACGTACAGGCGTCGATCACCGGTTTGAAATCGGCACTCGCCACCGACTCAAGCTCGCCGGTCTCGGACTCGTCGACCAGGTCGAAGAGCCGGGGAAAGCTGTCGCACAAATTGAAACAACGCCGGCAACCGTGACAGATATCGAAGACGCGGCGCAGTTCCGCATCCAGCTTTTCGGCATCGTAAAATTCTTCCTCCCGCCAGGGGATCGGATGGCGGGTCGGGGCTTCCAGGCTGCCTTCACGCATTTGGGAACCTCAGGTGTTATTGGTTTTATGACAGGAGACTATTCTACACCCATTATTTGGACATTAAAACGGGGAGCCCATCACCGGGCTCCCCGCGAAACAGTTCCGGTCTGACCGGGAGCCGCTTAGTCCAGGTTGTCGAGAGCTTTCTGGAAACGCCCGGCGTGGGATTTTTCGGCTTTGGCCAGGGTTTCGAACCAGTCGGCGATCTCGTCGAAGCCTTCTTCACGGGCGGTTTTCGCCATGCCCGGATACATGTCGGTGTATTCGTGGGTTTCACCGGCAACGGAAGCCTTCAGGTTGTCACCGGTGGCGCCGATCGGCAGGCCGGTGGCGGGGTCGCCGGTTTCTTCGAGGAATTCAAGGTGGCCGTGGGCATGGCCGGTTTCGCCTTCAGCCGTCGAGCGGAAAACGGTGGCGACGTCGTTGTAGCCTTCGATGTCGGCCTTCTGGGCGAAGTAGAGATAGCGGCGGTTGGCCTGTGATTCGCCGGCAAAGGCGTCTTTCAGGTTCTGTTCGGTGCCCGATCCTTTAAGGTCAGCCATATTATTTCTCCCTTGGGTTGGTTCAGTTAATACGGAATAACGAATTACCACCCCGGCAGCGGCGGACGCCACCGGAATTAACGCCAACTATACGGAGAAAAGCCGCAGAGTCAATATGGTTTTATTCGTTCTAAAGAACGATATAACCCATTGATTATTAGAAGCTATTTTTTAATCAGCGGTTATGCGGACGACCACGTCGACGCTTTTCACCGATTTACCCGGCGGCGGCGGCGGCAGTTCGCCGATGGTGATCAGGTCGCTTTCGATATCCTGCAACTCACCGCTGTCTTCAAAAAAGAAATGGTGGTGATTGCTGGTGTTGGTATCGAAATAGGAGCGCGAGGCATCGACAACGATTTCCCTCAAGATTCCAGCGTTGGTGAACTGGTGCAGGGTGTTGTAGACAGTCGCCAGGGACACCCGGACGGCGGCGCCGAGGGCTTCGGCATGCAGCATTTCCGCCGTCACATGGCGGTCGCCGCCTTCGAACAGAAGCTTGGCAAGGGCGAGGCGCTGACGCGTCGGACGCAATCCGGCGGTGCGCAATTGGTCGAGGACGTGACTGTAAGGTCTCACTTTTTTCATGCTCTCTTCTCTGGCTTTGCGGCCTTTAGGCCTGTCGTTTAATGACGATCTTTCCTTTAGCGGTCAACAGTTTAACGAATATCTTAGAATTAGACCACACTGGATATAAGGGATATATAACGCATTTCCCGGGGAATACCACAAAAAAAATGCGGTTTTATCGGCCCGCCCCGAAATAACCGGCGTTCAGTCGCCGGTAACGATCCGGTCGACCAGCTGTTTAACGGTGGGAATGAAGCCGTCCTTGTAGAACGGATCGGAAGCAAACTTGAAGGCATTGTGGCCGGCGAACATCAGATTGTCGTCGACCGGCCCGCCATGGGCAATATCCTGCAGGGTTTTCTGGATGCAGAACGAGCGGGGATCGGTTTTGCGCCCGGTGCCGCCGCGTTCGTTGTCGGCCCAGTTGCTGAAGCGGCACTGTGACAGACAGCCCATGCAATCCTTCTGGTCCTGGCGGATTTGTTGGGCCTTGTCCGACTCGACAAAGATGAAGGTGTCGTCCGGCGTCCACATGGGTTCCGTGTAGCCTTCCGCCATCCAGGCTTCGGCGCGGGCTTTGTCTGCGGGACGCACATAGGCATGCCGGGAGCGGCTGCCGTAGGTGAGTTTCTCGGTCAGTTCCCCTTCCGGCTTGCTGGCGACGTCGACCTGGCGGTCGCTGCGCCCGGCCAGCTCCGCCAGGAAGCGGTTGTTGACGGCGGACGAATAAAAACCGGTGGGGCTGAACTTGTTGAGCGATACGTCGCCCTCCTTGAGGGTCAGGTACCTGGTGATCCACTCCTCGGAGACCGGGCTTTCCTGGGTCAGGATCGGCCGCGTTCCGTACTGGAAGACTATGGGCCCCAGTTCGTCGTTGTCGATCCAGTCTTCCCAGTCGCGCAAATACCAGACGCCGCCGGCCATCAGGATCGGCGTTTCGCCGAGGCCGAATTGGCGCATTATGTCGCGCAGTTCCCGGACCCGTTCATAGGGATGCTGCGGCACCAGCGGATCCTCGGCGTTGCTGAGGCCGTTATGGCCGCCGGCCAGCCAGGGGTCTTCATAGACCACCCCGCCGAGCCAGTCGGCGTATTTGGAATAAGCCCGTTTCCACAAGGCCCGGAAAGCGCGGGCCGAAGAAATGATCGGATAGTAATAAACCGCATACTTGGCGGCGATCTCAGCCACTTTATAGGGCATGCCGGCGCCGCAGGTAACGCCGTGCACGATGTCTTTGGTTTTCTCCAGAACCCCGTGCAGGATTTGTTCGGTGCCGCCCGCTTCCCACAGCACGTTCATGTGGATGCGCCCGGCGCCACCGGCCACATCGTGGGCGATGCGGGCCTGGGCGATACCGCCTTTGACGGCGAAATCGATCAGTTCCTGAAACCGTTCGCCCCGCGTATTCGACTGATAGACCTGACGCACCGGATTGCCGTCTGCGTCCAGGAAGTCGGCATTAACGCAGGAAAAGGTGCCGACCGCGCCGGCCGCTGCGAAAGCGCCCGCCGTGAAGCCGTTGGAGACGGAAACACCCTTGCCACCCTCGAGGATGGGCAGAACGTCGAGTCCCGAAACGAGGGTAGGGGCAAGGGCCTTCACGCATACATCTCCTGTCCTACCAGCGGACCGCCGCCCTGCGGCGGCGGCCATGCCCGCTGATACCGGCGCCTAGTGGCGGCCGCCTTTAGCGCTGGCCACCTGATCGCTGATGTCCTCGCCGGTTTCCTGGTTGACCACTTTCAACGACAACTTGATCTTGCCGCGATCGTCGATGCCGATCAACTTAACTTTCACGGTATCGCCGACATTAACGATGTCGGTGGTCTTCTCGACCCGTTCCGGAGCCAGTTCGCTGATGTGGACGAGACCGTCCTTGGCGCCCATAAAGTTGACGAAGGCGCCGAAGTCGACGGTTTTGACCACCTTGCCGGTGTAGATGACACCGACTTCCGGTTCCGCCGTGATCGACTTGATCCACTCGACGGCCTTTTCGCCCGCCTCGCCGTCGACGGCGGCCACTTTGACCGTACCGTCGTCATCGACGTCGATCTTGACGCCGGTGGTTTCGGAGATTTCGCGGATCATCTTGCCGCCCGGTCCGATCAGGTCGCGGATCTTGTCCTTGTTGATCTGGATCACCGTGATGCGCGGGGCGTTGTCGCTGATGCCGTCGCGGGCATTGGACATTACCTTGCTCATCTCTTTCAGGATATGGAGGCGGCCTTCGCGGGCCTGCTCCAGGGCAACCTGCATGATCTCTTCGGTGATGGAGGTAATCTTAATATCCATCTGCAAGGAAGTGACGCCCTTTTCGGTACCCGCCACTTTGAAGTCCATGTCGCCCAGGTGATCTTCATCGCCCAGGATGTCGGACAACACGGCGAAACCGTCGTCTTCCTTGATCAGGCCCATGGCGATACCGGCCACCGGACGGGGCAAGGGAACACCGGCATCCATCAGCGCCAGCGAGGTACCGCAAACGGTGGCCATGCTGGATGAGCCGTTGGATTCGGTGATCTCGGAAACGACGCGGATGGTATAGGGGAACTCCTCGCGGGTCGGCACCAGCGAATGCAGGGCCCGCCAGGCCAGCTTGCCATGGCCGACTTCACGGCGGCTCGTGAAGCCAAAGCGTCCGGCTTCACCAACCGAGTACGGCGGGAAGTTATAATGCAGCAGGAAGTGTTCAAAATAATCGCCGGACAAGGCATCGATGCGTTGTTCGTCCTGTCCGGTGCCCAGCGTCGCCACCACCAGGGCCTGCGTTTCACCGCGGGTAAACAGGGCGCTGCCGTGGGCGCGGGGCAGCATACCGACCTCGACCGCAATGGGACGCACCGTCTTGGTGTCGCGGCCGTCGATGCGCTTGCCGGTTTTCAGGATATCGCGGCGTACGATGTGCGATTCCAGACTCTTGAGAACGTCACCCAGCACATCATCCAGGAGGCCCCGGTCGATGCTTTCGTCGGCTTCCAGTTCCTCGGTGACCCGTTTACGGGCTGCCGAAATCTTGGTCTGGCGATCCTGCTTGACGGTTTCCCCGTAAGCGGCCCGCAAATCTTCCTCGGCCATGTCGGCGACGCGCTTGGTAATGTCGTCTTTGCCGGCCGGCGCTTCCGGCAGGTCGATCGGGGTTTTGGCGCAGGCTTCCGCCAATTCGATGATGCCGTCGATGACCGGCTGGAACATCTTATGGCCATAGGCGACAGCGCCCAGCATAGCCTCTTCGGAAAGCTCGCTGGCTTCCGATTCCACCATCAGCACGCCTTCGCGGGTGCCGGCGACGATCAGGTCGAGCGACGACGACGGCAGTTCGTCGATATGCGGGTTGAGCACATACTCATCGGCGATGTAGCCGACCCGGCAGCCGGCGATCGGGCCCATGAAGGGCAGGCCGGACAGGGTCAGGGCGGCCGATGTGCCGACCAGGGCAACGATGTCGGGATCGTTTTCCATATCGTGCGAGAGGACCGTGCAGATAACCTGGGTTTCGTTCTTGAAGCCCTTCACGAAGAGCGGCCGGATCGGCCGGTCGATAAGGCGCGAGGTCAGGGTTTCCTTTTCGCTGGGCCGGGCTTCCCGCTTGAAGAAGCCGCCGGGGATTTTGCCCGCAGCATAGGTCTTCTCTTGGTAATGAACACTCAGCGGGAAAAAGTCGAGGCCCGGGCGCGGCGATTTTTCGCCGACAACCGTACACAAAACCTTGGTGTCGCCATAGGTGGCAATAACAGCGCCGTCAGCCTGACGGGCAACTTTGCCGTTTTCGAGCACGAGCGTACGTCCGCCCCACTCAATTTCTTTTCTAAATTCTTGAAACATAACTTCTCTTTTCCATTTCCATCATACATGTGCCGGACCGGAAACAAGCAATGCCGTCCCTGTGGGCAAAGGGCCCGGGACGGGTTGCGGGTATCTTCAAACTATCCGGTTGGCAATCCTTTGAGGTCGAGGCATGCGGCACAAGAAAACCGGTTTCATAGTTATCGGCTTCCATGGCCAAGGCCCCTACCTGCGCAGTCCCAGCCGCTTGATCAAGTCTTCGTAACGCGCGGCTTCCTTCTTTTTCAGATAGTCGAGAAGGCGGCGGCGCTGACCCACCATCATTAGCAGGCCGCGGCGGGAGTGATAATCTTTCTTATGGGTTTTCAGGTGATCGGTGAGGTTGCGGATCCGTTCACTGAGAATGGCAACTTGTACCTCGGGCGAACCTGTATCGCCATCTTGTTTTGCGAACTCACCAATGAGTTCCTGTTTCCGCTCAGCGGTAATCGACATCGTCTACTCCATTTCTTTTTCTTTACAAATTTAGAACACGAAGGGGGCGAATCTCGCCCCCCCTTATGGTGGCCAAGGCAACCAGCTTCCCCTCTGCCATGGCGCATACGGTGTCGCCTTGGGATACTTTCTTAAGGGGAGACCGGCTTGCAACGGGAAGCACCGAAACGGGCTGTCCATGCTGCAGTTGCCGAGCCTCTGCTTCCGTCAGGGCCAGGGCCGGGATGTCGTCCAGCGCGGTCTCAACGGGGAGCAGGAATTCTGAAAGCGCCGCACTATGCCCCAGAGCTTCTAATTTATCCAGCGAAATCGCGTCTTCTTCGCGAAACGGTCCCAGGGCCGTGCGGCGCAGCGCCGAGACGTAACCGGTGGTGCCCAGTTGGCGGGCGATATCACGGGCCAGGGCCCGCATATAGGCCCCTTTGCCCGACACCACCCGAAAGGTGGCATGGTCGGCATCGGGCGTCTCGGCCAATTCGATGCTTTCAATGTGAATGGTGCGGGGTTCCAGGCTGACCGGTTGGTCGGCGCGGGCCAGGGCATAGGCCCTTTTGCCGTCGACCTTGACGGCGGAAAAGACCGGCGGCACCTGTTCGATGTCGCCGGTAAAGGAAGCCAGAACGGCCCGGACCTGGTCGGCCGTCGGGCGCACGTCGCTGCGTGCCACGACCTCGCCTTCGGCATCGTCGGTGGCGCGCTCCTCGCCCCAGCGGGCGGTAAACAGATATTCCTTGAGCCCGTCCATGACATAGGAAACGGTCTTCGTCGCCTCGCCCAGGGCCAGCGGCAGGATGCCGGTGGCCAGCGGGTCCAGGGTGCCGCCGTGGCCGACCTTGGCGGCGTTGGTCAGGCGGCGCACCTTGCCGACGACGCCGTTCGAGGACAATCCCAAAGGCTTGTCGATGATCAGCCAGCCGTGGATCGGATCGCCGCGCCGCTTACGTCCCATCGGGGTCGTCTCCGTCTTGGGCCGGCATCTCGGCATTTGCTTCCAGGTCGCGGGCCACCTCGGGCCGGTGCAGCAGGTCATCAATCTGTTGGGCGGTATCGAAAGAGCGGTCCGCCTGGAAGGACAATTTGGGGACGTGCCTCAAATGCACGGTTTTGGCGATGCGTTGGCGGAGGAAAGGCTCGGCCCGCTTCAGGGCCTCAAGGACCGGGGCGGGATCGCCGCCGCCCAGGGGGGTCACGAAGACCGTCGCCCGGCGCAGGTCCGGGCTTGCCGAAACCTCGGTGATGGTCACCGGCGTCCCGGCCAGCCCCGGGTCGCGCAATTCGCCGCGTTCCAGCACCCAGGCCAGAGCATGGCGCAGTTCCTCTCCAACCTTCAGTTGGCGTTGCGAGGGAGATTTGGCCTCTCGGCGTTTCATGATGTCCTCTTGCGGGTGGCGAAGCTATGCGGACAAATCCCGCCCGTTAAGGTGGGAAATGAGCCGCGGCAGGGCCTTAAAGCTCCCGCGCCACCTCTTCGATTTCAAAGCATTCGATCATGTCGTCGACCTGCAGATCATGGTAATTGGCGAACGACATACCGCATTCGGTGCCTTCCTTGACTTCGCGGGCATCATCCTTGAAGCGTTTCAGCTGCGACAATTCGCCTTCGTGGATAACCACATCGTCGCGCAGCAGGCGCACCTTGGCGCCGCGCTTGACCTGGCCTTCGGTGACCATGCAGCCGGCGATCTTGCCAACCTTGGAAATACTGAAGACCTCGCGGATTTGGGCATAGCCCAGAAGGTTTTCGCGGAGCGCCGGCGCCAACATGCCCGACAGGGCCTGTTTGAGGTCGTCGATGGCGTCGTAGATGATCGAATAATAGCGGATTTCCGTGGAATCGCGGCGCGACATTTCACGGGCCTGCGGATTGGCGCGGACGTTGAAGCCGATGACCAGGGCCTGTGAGGCGCGGGCCAGGGTAACATCGGATTCGTTGATGCCGCCGACCCCCGCGTGCAGGATGCGGACCTTGACCTCGTCGGTGGCCAGTTTTTCCAGCGCCGCCTGCAGGGCCTCCAGCGAGCCGTGAACGTCGGCCTTGATGACCACCGGCAGTTCCTGGGCCTCGCCTTCCTTGATCTTTTCAAACATCTGTTCCAGCGTGCCGCGGGCTCCGGCGGCCGCCTTCTGGGCGCCTTGGCGCCGGGTGCGGAATTCGGACACTTCCCGGGCCCGGGCTTCGCTGTCGACGACGACGATGTCTTCGCCTGCCGCCGGCACGCCATTGAGGCCGAGGACTTCGACCGGCACCGAAGGCCCGGCGCCTTTCACTTCGTTGCCGTGATCATCGATCAGGGCGCGGACCTTGCCCCATTCGCCGCCGGCCACAAAGATGTCGCCCACATTCAGCGTCCCGCGCTGGACCAGGGCGGTGGCAACGGCGCCGCGGCCGCGCTCTATCTTGGCTTCGATAATGACGCCCGCCGCAGGGCGGTCCGGATTGGCCTTGAGGTCAAGGATTTCAGATTGCAGAAGGATCGTTTCCTCCAGCTTGGCTAAGTTGGTGCGTTCCTTGGCCGAGACCTCGACGGTGAGGATTTCACCGCCCATTTCCTCGACCACGATCTCGTGGCTGAGCAGTTCTGTGCGGACCCGGTTGGCATCGGCGTCCGGCCGGTCCATTTTGTTAATGGCGATGATGATCGGCACTTCCGCCGCCTTGGCGTGGTGGATGGCTTCGATGGTTTGCGGCATGATGCCGTCGTCGGCGGCCACCACCAGAACGACAATGTCGGTGACCTGGGCGCCGCGGGCGCGCATGTCGGTAAAGGCGGCATGGCCGGGGGTGTCGATAAAGGTGATTTTGGCGCCCGACGAGAGCGTCACCTGATAGGCGCCGATGTGCTGGGTGATGCCGCCGGCCTCACCGGCCGCGACATCGGTTTCCCGGAGCGCATCCAGCAGCGAGGTCTTGCCGTGATCGACATGGCCCATGACCGTCACCACCGGGGCGCGGGATTCCAGATTGGTTTCGTCGTCGTCGCTCCCCAGCAGGCCGTCTTCAACGTCGGCGTCGCTGACCCGTTTGATCATGTGGCCGAATTCCGCGATCACCAGTTCCGCCGTATCGGCGTCGATATTCTGGTTGATGGTCGCCATGACGCCCATGTTCATCAAAGTCTTGATGACATCGGCGGCGCGTTCGGCCATGCGGTTGGCCAATTCCTGAACGGTGATGGTTTCCGGAACCGTTACTTCGCGGAGGACTTTGACGGCTTCCGTCGGCAGGGATTGCTGTTTCTGCTTTTCACGGGCCCGGCGGCGGGCCGCTTCCGAGCGCATGCGCTGGCCTTCGCTGCCGGTCAGGGCCTCGGAAATGGTCAGCTTGCCGGCCCGGCGCCGCGGCTCTCCACGGCGCGACGAGGGCCGTTTCGGCGGGGCAACCTTGGCGGCCTCCCGTTTAGCTTTGGCTTTTTCGGCGGAAGCCGTGCCCTCTTCGCCCTCAAGGGCGGACAATTTGGCGGCGGCGGTGGCGGCGGCGGCTTTCGCCTGCTCTTCGCGCTTGCGCTCCTCTTCGTCGGCCTGCTTGCGGGCTTCTTCGTCGGCCTGGCGTTTTTCCTGTTCGTTTTCCTGGGCCTGGAGGGCGTTCTCTTCTTCCTCCTTTTTGGCGGCGGCGGCCTCTGCCTTTTTCTGTTCGGCAGATTTCTGGGCCTCGATAACGGCGCGTTCCTGGTCTTCTTCTTGGCGTTTCTTGGCGTCTTCCAGGGCGCGGACCCGGACCGCTTTTTCTTCTGAGGTCAGGTGCGGGGCGGCGGCAATCTCGGCCGCCGTGGTTTCCGCCACTTCCTCTTCTTCGGCCTCCACTGGCGCTTCTTCGGCAAGCGACAGCAGGTCTTCCTTGACCTCGGCCATTTTACCGCCGGCATTCCTCTCGAAGGTCCGCTTTTTGCGGACCTCAACCGTCACCATCTTCGACCGGCCATGGGAGAAGCTCTGTTTGACCTGTCCCGTTTCGACGGTCTTCTTGAGCTCCAGCTTGCCCGGTCTCGCCAGGCCCAGCGGTTTCTTTTTCTGTTCTTCCTTGGTTTCGGTCATAACTTTCCGTTCAACATTCTTTGCCCGGGTCATTCCGGACGTTTGGGGGCCTGTTCCGAACGGCTGCTCCGGAAACCGGCAAGACGGCCGGCCTCTTCAAGCAACCGCTGGGCCAAGCGGCCCGGCGCCAGAGCCACATGGACCGCGTCGTCGCGTCCCATGGCGGCTCCCAATTCACGCCTTCCGAACAAATCCAGGAGCGGCACCTGCGGCGCCAGCGCCCTGATTTTCGCCCGTCCGTCGGCGGCTCCATCGGAAGCTGCCAGCAGGACGGCCGTTTGTCCTGTCTTCTGCCGGGCTTTGACTTTTTCAAAACCGGCAACGGCCTGCCCGGCACGCCGCGCCAAGCCTATCAAATCCATGCACCGGCGGGCCAGCAGCCTGTCGACCAGGTCGGCCATTCCGTCCGCAACACCGATCTGCCTGCGCGCCGCCTTGGCGAAGTGGTTCTTAGCGCAGGCAGTATTTACCACATCCCTCTCGGCGCTCAACCAAAAACCCCGTCCCGGCAGCTTGCCTTCGATATCGGGAACGATGTTCCCATCGGGCCCGGCGACGAAGCGGACCATGGTTTCCTTCGGCCCGACCGTCCCGGTGACGATGCACTTGCGGGCGTTCCGGGTTTCCGCGTCCGTCTCTGTCCGCGCTTTTACCATGGTCTCAAGGCCGCGCCGCACCCGGCGCTTAGCTATCCTCCTTCGGGGCCGCTTCGGACTCCCCGGCGGCTTCTTCCGCCGCCGCTTCCCCGTCCGCCGTTGCGTCCGCCGCCGGCTCTTCGTCTTCGAACCAATGGGCCCGGGCGGCCATGATGATGTCGTTGGCCTGGGCTTCGGTGAGCGTTCCCGTTTCAACAATTTCCATCAGTTCGTCGGCGGCCAGGTCGGCCAGGTCGTCGCGTTCCTTGACGCCGTTTTCGCCCAGGGCCACCAACATCGCCGGGGTCACCCCGTCAATGGCGGCCAGCTCTTCGGTGACGCCCAGCTCCGCATGCTTGCGGGTTAGTTCCTCATCGCGCGCGGTAATAAAGGTACGGCCCCGTTCGCGGAGTTCCTCGGCCACCTCGTCGTCGAAACCTTCGATGGAGGTCAGGTCTTCGACCGGCACAAAGGCAACCTCTTCGATGGAGGAAAAGCCTTCGGTCACCAGCAGGTGGGCGATGACGTCATCCACATCCAGCGCCTCGATAAACATCTGCGAGCGGCGGTTGAATTCCTCCTGGCGGCGCTCCGATTCCTCGGCTTCGGTCAGGATATCGATATCCCAGCCGCTGAGCTGCGAGGCCAGGCGCACGTTCTGGCCGCGCCGTCCGATGGCCAGGCTGAGCTGTTCGTCGGGGACCACCACCTCAATACGGTTGGCTTCCTCGTCGAGCACCACCTTGGTCACTTCGGCCGGGGCCAGGGCGTTGACGATAAAAGCCGCCTGATCCGGAGACCACTGGATGATGTCGATCTTCTCGCCCTGCAATTCGCCGACCACGGCCTGCACGCGCGATCCCCGCATACCGATGCAGGGGCCGACCGGATCGATGCTGGAATCATTGGACAGGACGGCGATCTTGGCGCGCGACCCGGGGTCGCGGGCCACCGATTTTATCTCGATGATGCCGTCATAGATTTCCGGCACTTCCTGGGCAAACAGCTTGGCCATGAATTGCGGGTGGGTGCGCGACAGGAAGATCTGCGGTCCGCGCATCTCTTCGCGGACATCGACGATGTAGGCGCGGATGCGGTCGCCGTTGTTGAAATGCTCGCGGGGAATCGATTCGTCCCGGCGCAGCAGAGCCTCGCCACGGCCAAGGTCGATGATGATATTGCCGAATTCGATCCGTTTGACCAATCCGTTGACGATTTCGCCGATCCGGTCCTTGAATTCCTCGTACTGGCGCTTGCGCTCTGCTTCGCGGACCTTCTGCACGATGACCTGTTTGGCGGTCTGGGCGGCGATGCGGCCAAAATCGATGGGCGGCAGGGGGTCGATCAGGAATTCACCAAGCTCGGCGTCCGCTTTCTTCTGGCGGGCCGCTTACAGGGTAAGTTGAGTGACGTCGTTCTCGATCTCGTCGGTGACCTCGATATAGCGGGCCAGGGAAATTTCCCCGGAGGTGCGATCGATGGTGGCGCGAATATCATGCTCGTGCCCGTACTTTGAACGGCCGGCCTTCTGAATGGCCTGTTCCATGGCCTCCAGAACTTCGTCCTTTTCAATGCCCTTGTCGCGGGCCACGGTTTCGGCAACCTGCAACAATTCGGGGCGTGCGTAAACGGAGCTCGTCTCCGTGGCTGAAGCGGTCATCCTTCCTGACTCTCCTCTGCTGCGGCGAGCATATCGTCGGTGACGATAAGTTTCGCCTTTTTAACGTCTGTATAAGGCAGACCGACTAAACCGCCGTCGGTCTGTATTTGTATGGTTTCACCGTCCACGCCCTGCAGCCTGCCTTTGAAGCGGCGCTGGCCGTCGATCAACCGGTCCATTTCGATGCGGGCCTGATGGCCGGCATAGCGCTCGAAATCGCGAAGCCGCACCAGCGGCCGGTCGAGGCCCGGCGAACTGACTTCCAGGGTATAGCCGCTGTCGATCGGGTCATCGACATCGAGCACTGCCGAAATGGCGCGGCTGATATCGGCGCAATCATCGACGATCATCGCGGCGCCGTCACGGCGTTCGGCCATGACCTGAAGAACAGGGCTATCCTTGCCGCTCAACTGGATGCGAACGATATCAAAACCTAAGTCGGCGACCGTCGGTTCGATCAGCTGTTCGATGCGTTCAGTCAGCTCCATGCCTTTCCTAATCCGCCATCCGCAGGCCGGTCAAAGACCCGCGGGAAACAAAAAAGGCGGGCCAGTGGCCCGCCCCACCAGACCGGACTTAACCGATCCAACGAGACAACAATGTTCATTCCCGGCCCTTATATATCCCTTGCCCCCGCCGAGACAAGGGTTTTCGTTGTGAATTGTGCTTGGTCTGTTGTGATCGGATCGCAGATATTATACCACACGCAAGCGACGGGAGAAGCTCAGATAGACGCAGGACAGGCCTTTTTGCAGGGCCTTTTCTTCATAGCGGGTTTCCACCGCATCCGCCGGCCGGGTGCGCCAGTCGGCCGGACCCGCCGCTGTCCACTGGAAATCGGCGTGCGCCGTCAGCCGGGACAGGGCCCAGCGCACATAACCCATGTGGTCGCTGGCAAAGCGCAGTTCGGCACCGTCCTTCATCAGGCGGGCAAGCTGGTCCAGGGTATCCGGAGCGATAAAGCGCCGCCGGTGGTGGCGTTTCTTCGGCCAGGGATCGGCGAACAGCACGAAGACCCGCCCCAGGCAGCCATCCGGCAGGGCCTTCAGCATCAGCCGGGCGTCATCGTCGAAGATGCGGATGTTGGTCAGACCCAGCCGGTCGATTTCCGCCAGCAGGCTGGCAACCCCGTTGATAAAAGGCTCACAGCCGATAAAACCGGTGCCGGGATTGGCGGCGGCCTGTGCCGCCAAGTGTTCGCCGCCGCCGAAGCCGATCTCCAGCCAGAGGTCCGAAACGCCGTCCCCGAAGGCGACCACCGGGTCCAGCAGCCCGCCGTCTGCCGGTGGCGTCAGGCTGAGCTTCGGCAGCAGGGTATCGACCAGATGCTGGCGCTGCGGGCGGAGCTTGTGGCCCCGCCGCCTGCCATACCAGCGTGGAACGTTGGGATCTTTGCTTCGGGTGTCGCCTGTCAGGTCAAGCTCCGAAAGCCGACTTCAGGTCGTCGACAATGTCGGTCTTTTCCCAGGAAAACCCGCCGTCTTCTTCCGGGGCCCGCCCAAAATGGCCGTAGGCTGCGCTGCGGGCATAGATCGGCCGGCTCAGGTGCAGGTGTTCGCGGATGCCGCGGGGCGACAGGTCGACCAGATCGGACAACACCTCGGCCAACTTGTCCTCGTCGGCCTGGCCGGTGCTGTGGGTGTCGATATAGAGCGACAGGGGTTTCGAGACACCGATGGCATAGGCCAATTGGATGGTGCATTTATCGGCCAGTCCGGCAGCCACCACATTCTTCGCCAGGTAGCGCGAGGCATAGGCCGCCGAGCGGTCGACCTTGGACGGGTCCTTGCCGGAGAAAGCGCCGCCGCCGTGGGGGGCCGCGCCGCCGTAGGTGTCAACGATGATCTTGCGGCCGGTCAGTCCGGCATCGCCATCCGGGCCACCGATCACGAAACGGCCGGTGGGATTGACGTAGAATTCGTCCTCGTCGCACATCCAGCCGTCGGGCAGGGTGTTGACCACATGCGGGCGGACGATCTCGCGGACCTCATCCTGGCTAAGCTCGCCGTCATGCTGGGTGGAAACCACCACCGATGTGGCGCGGACCGGTTTGCCGTTTTCGTATTGCAGGGTCACCTGGCTTTTTGAATCCGGACCGAGGCCGGGTTCGGCGCCGGAATGGCGGGCTTCGGCCAGCGAACGCAGAATGGCATGGGAATAATGAATGGGGGCCGGCATCAGGACATCGGTTTCCCGGCAGGCATACCCGAACATGATGCCCTGGTCGCCGGCGCCTTCATCCTTGTTGCCCGACGAATCGACGCCCTGGGCAATGTCCGACGACTGGGAGTGGACATGCACTTCCACCGCCGAATTCTGCCAGTGGAAGCCGTCCTGTTCATAGCCGATATCCTTGACGGCGGCGCGGGCCACCTGTTCCAGGTGATCGCGGGTGATCGATTCGGGGCCGCGGACTTCGCCGGCCAGCACAATGCGGTTGGTCGTGCACAGGGTTTCGACGGCCACCCGGGACAGCGGATCGGCCGTCAGGTAGGTGTCGACGACGGCATCGGAAATGCGGTCGCAGACCTTATCGGGGTGTCCCTCGGACACCGATTCGCTGGTAAAAAGATAATTTGTTTTGGCCACGTTCGAGCCCTCCATCGTCATAGTTATGTCCACTTGGACCAAGGGCTGGAGCGGAGGACGGCGAGAGCCGCCGGTTGCCGGAAACGAGCCCACTTAGAGCCTTTTTTATACGTGGTGGCAAGCAGTCCAAATCCATCCACGGCCGAGCCGGTGTCGACGGCAAGCGGCGGCGGTTCTTGTGACAAGCTTTATGGTAAGCGTCAAGATGTTTTGCAAAGGTGGTCGGTACCGGTGGCCGCAACCCGGAACCAAAGCCTGGCCCGGAGAACCGGTTCAGACTTTGCCCTTGGCCAGGGACTTGACCAGCTCAAAGAGCCGTTTGCGGACTCTCGAATCGGTGATTTTATAATAAGCCCGGACCAATTCCAGGGTTTCCCGGCGAACCATCGGATCGGGGTCGAGGGCGGCCTGCCCCTGGTCGGACAGTCCCAGGGAACCGGGATCGGCGGCGGCTTTGACCTCGGCGGGTATTTCATCGAAGAAAAAGGACACCGGCACGTCCAGCAGCTGGCTGAACTGGTAGAGCCGGCTGGCGCCGACGCGGTTGGCGCCGCGTTCGTATTTCTGGATCTGCTGAAAGGTAAGACCGACGGCATTGCCCAGTTTTTCCTGGCTCATGCCAAGCAGCGTGCGGCGCTGCTTGACGCGGCTGCCGACATAAATGTCAATCGGATTGGCGACCCCCGGAGGAAACTTCCTGGCTCTTTTGCGGCTGGTTTTTGCTGGCTTGCTCATCTCACCTCGCGAATTGAACTTGAAAATTGGATCGCGCCATACTTGTAGACTAAATACCACCGAAAGAACAGGCCGCACAATACAGCCAGCCTTCCGGGGCCATATCATTGTATGCAATTTTACCTGGGAAGGAAAGTCCCGAAATTCAAGGGCATTGTTATGGTATTGCCGGATTGCGTCTGTCGTGCCCTGCCGTTTAGGGGCGGCGGACGGCCAGCAGCCAGCCACAAACGGCGGCGCTCAGCAACAGCCACGCCGTCAGCCAGTTGCCGAGCCGCGCATAAAGCGGCGGCGATGCCAGGGCCGTCGGCAGACGGCTGTCAATCGCCCCTTGCTGGCCGAGCCCGAGGCGGGCCACCGGGCGGCCATAGGCGTCGATGACGGCGCTGATGCCGGTGTTGGCGACGCGGACCACGGCCAGGCCTTCCTCGACAGCCCGGAAGCGGGCCGCCGCCAGATGCTGATAAGGCCCCGCCGTCCGCCCGTACCAGGCATCGTTGGTGAGGTTGAGCAGCCAGTGCGGCCGGTCGCGGCGGTCCAGGACAGCGCCGGGGAAGATCACCTCGTAACAGATCAGCGGCCCGACCGGCGGCAGCCCCGGCAGGCGCAGCGTCCTCAGCCCCGGACCGGCCGAAAAATCGGTGCCGCCGGCGGTGATTTTGTCCAGCTTCAACAATTTTTTCAGCGGCATGTACTCGCCGAAGGGAACCAGATGGAATTTGTCATAGGTGGCGATGACGCGGCCGGAATCATTGACCGCGTGGAGGCTGTTCCAGACCCGGAACGTTTGTTCCCGCCTGGGCGTGGTGCGCGGTGCGCCGGTGATCAGCAGCCCCCCCGGCGGCACCACGGAAGCGACTTGGCCGAGGCGGGCGGGGTCATTGGCCAGGAACAGCGGCGCCGCTGTCTCCCCCCAGATGATATGGGTCGGCGGCGGGGTGTCGGCATGGCGCCCGGCGCTGAGGCTCATATGCTTTTGAATATGGCTTTGGCGCAGCGGGCGCTGCCATTTCAGGCGCTGCGGGATGTTGGCCTGCACCAGACGCAGCCGCACGTCCGGGACGAAACTGTCGACGGCCCCGTTGAGGCGCAGGCTGCCGCCGAACCAGACCAGCGCCAGCACGCCATAGACGACGGCCAGCGCCTTCCATCCCCGGCCCCGGCCGTCCTCGGCCAGCACCGCCGGCAGGGCGGCGGCGGTCACCGTCAGCAGGGACAGGCCGTAAATACCGGTCAGCGCCGCCGCTTGCATGACCGCCTCGGACCCGGCCCAGACGGAACCGGCCAGATTCCAGGGAAAGCCGGTAAAAACCCAGGCCCTGAGCCACTCGGCAAGCGTCCACAGCACGGCGAACATCAGCACCCGGCCCGGACCGCCACCCGGCACCTTGCGGGCCAGCCACACCACCAGGGCCGGATAAAGGGCAAAGGGCGCCGCCAGGCCGATGACGGCCACCGGCGCCAGCCAGCCGAAGCGGTCCGGATAAACCAACAGGGCAAAGGTGATCCAATAAAAACCGGCGGCAAAATAACCGAAGCCGAACCACCAGCCGGTGGCCAGGGCGCTGCGCGGGCCCGGCGCCGCATCCATCAGCCAGTAGAGGCCGGTAAAAGAGGGGATCAGCAGGAAAATCAAATAGGCCGGCGGCAGCGCCCCGGTGGCCAGCAGGCCGAGGCCGAAGGCCAGGGCGTAGCGTCGCCACGCCGGCCAGCCGTTAAGGCCTTGGCGGCCGCGCCGCAGCCAACCGGATAAAGAAGAGAAACCAGCCACTTCCCTGCTGTCAGGACCGGGCGCGGTTTCCCCCATCGGCTTGCGTCAGTCCGCGTCCGGCGTCGGGGCGCCGTCACCGGCGGCAGCGCTCACCCGGAGCCGTTTGATGCGCCGGGGGTCGGCATCAAGCACTTCGAATTCCAGGCCGGACGGATGGCCGATCAGTTCGCCGCGCACCGGCACCCGCCCGGCCAGGGAAAAAACCAGTCCGCCCAGGGTATCGATGTCTTCGCGCTCTTCGTCGCTGACGAAGACGCCGACCAGTTCCTCCAGGTCATCAATGCGGACCCGCGCCTCGGCGTCGATGGCGCCGTCCTCGCGGCGGAACAGGTCGGGCTCTTCGCTACGGTCGTGTTCGTCCTCAATCTCGCCGACGATCTCCTCGACCAGATCCTCAATGGTGACGAGGCCGTCAACGCCGCCGTATTCATCGACCACCAGGGCCATGTGACGGCGTTGCACGCGCATTTCCAGAAGCAGCTCAAGGACCTGCATGGACGGCGACACGAACAGCAATTTTCTTTGGATATCGGCGAGGTTGAATTCCTTATCCCGGCCGCGCCAGGCCACCACGTCCTTGATGTGAATGAAGCCGGTGGCGTCGTCCAGTGTTTCCCGGTAGACCGGCAGGCGCGAATGGCCTTCGCGGGTGATTAGTTCGATGACCTGGTCGATGCCGGAGCCAATTTCGACGCCGATGATATCGGCGCTGGGCACCATGACGTCATGGATGGTGCGGTCGTTAAGCTCCAGGATATTGGCCAGCAGCAGGCGTTCCTCATCATCGATGGGAGCCTCCGCTTCATCGCGCTCTTCGATCAGTTCTTCCAGGGTGTCGCGGACCGAGGCATTGCCGTTACGATAGCCGAACAAACCCCGGACCCAGTGGGACAGGGTGCTTATGGGGCCCGATTCTTCTGTGGCGTCGGGGGGCGGTGGGCGGTCTTTGGCTAAGTCGTCGGTCATGGCCCGTTTATCGGCTTTCAGGTTGGTCGGCATAGGGGTCGCCGATACCGAGGCCGGAGAGTATGCGTCTTTCCAGGGCCTCCATCTTTTCGGCGTCGGCTGTTGCTTCATGGTCATGGCCCAGCAAGTGCAGCATACCATGAACCACCAGATGGCTTAAATGGTCGGCCAGCGCCTTGCCGTCGCGGTGGGCTTCCGCCGCCGCCGTGCCAAAGGCAATGACGACATCGCCGAGCAGCAGCGGCTGTCCCGGCGGCGGAGCAGCTTCGTCCGCCTGCCTGCCGGGGAAACTGAGGACATTGGTCGGCTTGTCCTGGTTCCGGTAGGTCCGGTTGAGGTCCTGCAGGGTGGCGTCATCGGCCAGCACCAGACTGACTTCCGCAGGGCCGGGGGCAAAAGCGCCGCCCTCCTGGAAAGCGGCGGCGGCGGCCGTCCGGCACAGCGCTTCAGCGGTCGCCAGCGCCGCCAGCCAGTCGGCGCAGGGGACGGCGACATCCACATCTAGACGGGGCGCAGGTGAAGGGTCGTCAGTCATCGTCCTGGCGGTTAAGCCCGTTCCCTTTTTCATATCTGGCCGAAGCTTTGCGTTTACTTTCCACCGAATCGTAAGCCCGCACGATCTGCGTCACCAGGGGATGGCGGACCACATCCTTGTGGGTGAAGTTGAGGAAGGCGACACCGTCGACCCCGCCCAGCACATCAACGGCATCGCGCAGGCCGGAGCGGATGCCCTTCGGCAGATCGACCTGGCTGAGGTCGCCGGTGACGACCATGCGGGAATGTTCGCCCAGGCGGGTCAGGAACATCTTCATCTGTACGGCGGTGGTGTTCTGGGCCTCGTCCAGAATAACGAAAGCGTTGGCCAGCGTGCGGCCCCGCATAAAGGCCAGGGGGGCGACTTCGATCTCGCCGCTTTCCAGCCTTTTGGCAACCTGGTCGCCGGGCATCATGTCGTGCAGGGCGTCATAGAGCGGCCGCAGGTAGGGGTCGACCTTTTCGCGCATGTCGCCGGGCAGGAAGCCGAGCTGTTCCCCGGCCTCGACCGCCGGACGCGACAGGATAATGCGGTCGACGTCTCCCTTGATCAGCCGTTCCACCGCCTTGGCGACGGCCAGATAGGTCTTGCCGGTTCCCGCCGGACCGAGGCCGAAGACCAGTTCGACGTCGTCGATGGCCCGCAGGTAATCGGCCTGATTCGGGGAGCGGGGCGAAATATGGCGTTTGCGGGTACGGATGGTCAGCTCCACGTCGCTGACCTTGCCGTCACCGGCCGACGCCATGCGCAGCGCCGCATCCACTTCGTGGGCATCGACGCCGAGGCCTTTTTCCAGGCGGGCATAAAGGCCGTTCAGGGCATCGGCGGCGGCGGCCACGTCTTCTTCCCCGCCCTGCACCGTCACCTGGTTGCCGCGGGCATGAATAACCACGTTCAGTTTCTGCTCGACCCGCGCCAGATGGCTGTGGTGGGAGCCGAAAAGCTCCTGCGCCAGGTTGTTGTCTTCGAAAACCATATCGCTGGAGATGGCATCGGCGGGCAGTCCGGCGGCGGGTTTCAGCGGCGGCATCAGGCGAAGGCCCTCCCGTCGATCAAGTTGCGGTCGTCGGCCGGCCAGCTTCCGGCCAGGCTGTTGGCGTATCCGGCCTCGATTTTAAGCTCGGCGATCTGGCCCAGCATGGAGGACGGCCCCTCCACATGGACCGGCTGCATATAGGGGCTGCGCCCGACCAGTTGTCCCTCATGGCGGCCGGGCCGGTCGAACAGCACCGGTATTATGTCGCCGACGCAGGAACGGTTGAAGGCTTCTTGCTGGGCATTGAGCAGGTCCTGCAAGGCGCCGAGCCGTTCCGCCTTGACCGCTTCCGGGATTTGATCCGGGGCATCGGCGGCCGGTGTCCCCGGGCGCGGGCTGTACTTGAAGGAATAGGCCTGGACGAAACCGATCTCTTCGACCAGGGCCAGGGTGTCGCGGAAATCGGCATCGCTTTCCCCCGGAAAGCCGACAATGAAATCCGACGACAGGGCCAGGTCCGGGCGGGCCTGACGCAATTTATCGACCAGCCGGCGGTAGTCGTCCGCCGTATGGCGGCGGTTCATGGCGGCCAGCACCCGGTTCGATCCGGACTGCACGGGCAGGTGCAGGAAGGGCATCAGCTGGGGGACATCCCGGTGGGCGGCAATCAGTTCGTCGTCCATGTCGGCCGGATAGGACGTCGTATAGCGGAGGCGCCGGAGACCCTCGATAGCGGCCATTTCCCGGATCAGGCGGCCCAGTCCCCCTTCATTTTTTTCCGGAGCTTGATCTTTTTCCGGAGCTTGACCCAAGCCGCCGGCGCTTC
>JADHTD010000013.1 GCA_016776525.1 Rhodospirillales bacterium | reverse complement strand
ATTCCCGGGCCCGCACCATGCGCTCGCCCTCACTGGCCCGCCGGGCCGCCCCCAGCATCAACAGCATGCCGATCTCGGCGGTGGCTTCACTCAGAACATCGGGGGTGTTGGTGACGACGATGCCGCGGGCTTCCGCCGCCTGCAGGTCGCAATGATCAACGCCGACGGAGAAATTGGCGATGATGCGTACGCTGTCCGGCAGCCGCCCGATAATCTCGGCGCTTAGTTTTTCCGTATGACAGGGCAGGATGGCGTCCGCCCCTTGGGCCAGTTCAATTAGTTCGACGCTGCTATAGAGGCGGTCTTGCGGATTGAAGCGGGCCTCATAGTCCCGGCCGAGGCGTTCTTCCACCGCCGCCGGCAGTTTCCGGGTCACTAAGATAACGGGCTTGCCTGACATCGTGAATCCTCCCCTTTTACAAGTGTCAGCGAAATATTAACGGTGTTAGCGTCCGCCGATTTCCTCGGCCTTCTTGACCAACACCTGGGCCTGCTTGATGGAGGCAATGTCGATCAGCTTGCCGTCCAGGGCAACCGCCCCCTGGCCCTCCTTCTGGGCCGTTTCCATGGCTTCCAGGATGCGCTTGGCCTGGGCCACGTCGTCGTCGGACGGGCTGAACAGGTCGTTGGCCAGATCCACCTGGCTCGGATGGATGGCCCACTTGCCTTCGCAGCCCAGAACCCGGGCCCTGAGAGTATGGGCGCGGAAACCGTCCGGATCGGAAAAATCGCCGAACGGTCCATCAATGGCCCGCAGCCCATTGGCGCGGGCCGCCACGACCATGCGGGAAATGGCGTAATGCCACATGTCGCCCCAGTGAACGTCGCGGTTGCCCTCTGCATCCGGGTCGGTCAACACATGGTAATCCGGGTGCGGACCGCCGATGGTGGTGATCCGCGCCTTGGTCGAGGCGGCATAGTCGGCAACCCCGAAGTGCAGCGACTCGTTGCGCGAACTGGCCCCGGCGATCTCGTTGATGTTCATCATGCCGAGCGCCGTTTCGATGATCATCTCAATACCGATCCGCTTCTTGGCGCCGGTCGCCGCTTCGACCTGGCTGATCAGGGTATCGACGGCATAGACGTCGGCCGCCGTGCCGACCTTGGGAACCATGATCAGGTCGAGCTTATCGGGGGCCTGTTCCAGGACGTCGACGATGTCGCGGTACATGTAATGGGTATCGAGGCCGTTGATCCTTATGGAAACGGTTTTCGAACCGTAATCGAAGGTATTGAGCGCCTCGATAACGTTCTTGCGGGCCTGTTCCTTGTCATCGGGCGCCACCGAGTCTTCCAGGTCGAGGAAAACCACATCGGCATCGCTGCCGGCGGCTTTTTCCAGAAAACGGGGATTTGATCCCGGAACCGCCAATTCCGAACGGTTGAGGCGCGGCGTGCATTCCTCGATAACGGTAAAACTCATCTTCGTCTCCTTCCCACGGATCGGCCTCGGTGGTTATAAAACCGCCAGATACATTTTGCACCGGAACCTGAAAACGATAGTTGCACCGTCCTGTTCCCGTGTCCCCCCGGGCCGGTGCCGTTGCCCCGCTATTTAGCGGCCCCAAGGCAACCGGTCAACCGAAAGGGAGTCCGCTGACACCACCGGTAACCGGAGTCTTAGGTATCCTTGGCCAGGGGATGGGCGCTGGCAACCAGCGCCTTCAACCGTTCATCCAGGACATGGGTGTAGATCTGGGTGGTGGCGATATCGGCATGGCCCAGCATCTGCTGCAAGGACCTGAGGTCGGCGCCGTGGGCCAGTAGGTGACTGGCAAAGGAATGGCGCAATACATGCGGAGAAACGCGGGCCGTATCGATGCCCGCCTCCGCCGCCAGCTCCTTCAACAACTGGGCAAAGCGGGCCCGCGTCAGGTGCCCCTGATGGGCCCGGGAGGGAAACAGGTAGGCGTTGGCGTTGCCGCTGCCGGCTTTGCGCGGACGGCCTTTTTTCGGCAGGAACTGATCGCGCACTTGCTTATAAGCGATAATCGCCTCGGTCGCCGGATCGCTGAGCGGGATCATGCGTTCCTTGCCCCCCTTGCCGGTCACGATCAGCATGCGGCCATCGCGGGACAGGGCCGACAACGGCAGACCGACCAATTCCGAAACCCTGAGCCCGGTGGCATAGAGCACTTCCATCAAGGCCGTCAGGCGGGCCCCGTCGGCGCCGTTTCGGGCCTGGGCGGCGGCCAGCAGCAGGTCGACGTCCTCTTCACTGAGGTATTTCGGCAGGGACCGGCCCAGGCGGGGGCTGTCGATTACCGCCGTCGGGTCGTCGTCCCGGTAGTTTTCGCCATGCAGAAAACGGAAGAACTGACGCAGGGCCGACAGCCGCCTGGCACTGGTCGAAGCCGCCATCCCGGCCCCCGAGAGGGCCGCCAGGTAATCGCGGATGTTCTTCACGTCGGCGTCTTCCGGCTGTTTTTTCCGGTTGCCGACAAAAGCTGAAAAATGAGTCAGGTCGCGGCGATAAGATTCCAGGGTGTTGGGGGAAGCGCCCCGTTCGGCAGCCAGCATTTCCAGGAAGAGCTCCACCCGGGGCGGAACCGTTTCCGGCTTTTTGCGGCGGCCCATTATACCGCTTCCATTTCAGGGGGGTGTATCCAGAGAACCGTCATTGATTGGATACAAGGGCTTCGATGGCCATTTTACGGGCATCGCCGTCGAGGCCGACAGCCGACAGGCTTTGCAAGACCCGCCGCAGGATAACCGGATTGGCTTGGCGCGTGCCGCCTTCGCCAAGGACGATCAAGGCCAACATCACGCTTTCGCCGACCCGGCGGCTTTCGGCGGCTTTTGCCAGCCCGTACCAGACCGCCGGATGGGGCATCACCACCGGCGACCGCTCTGCCTTGGCCAACAGGCCGGCCCACAGGGTTTCAGGGACCGGCAGGCCAAAGGCTTCAAAAAGGCTGAACAGCAAAGCCGCCCGGGCCGAGGCGCCTTCCTTGCCGGCTTGCGCCTGCCACCAGTCGTTGAGGGTGGTTTCCTGCCATTCCGACGCTTCAAGGGCTCCCGATAGATAGAGGAGCGGCAACAGGGCCGTCATTTCCTGCTTGGCTTCCGGGTTGAACAGCGAACTCGCCCTCAGCAATTCATACCAGTTGCGGGCAAGCCCAGCTTTACCGCTTACCAGGAAGGCCCGGATTGCCTCGGGGGCGAACCAGATCATATCGGTGGATGGAACCAGGCGCCCCAGAATGGGCTGGAAGGCCCGTACCGTCGAAGCATAGCGTCCGCCCTCGCGGGCCAGGGCCAGGGCCCGGGCAGTGGCTTCCGCCTGCGCCGTCGGCACTGTTTGGATCAGCGCCGTGCGGTACAGCAGGGCCCGGCTGACCGGGCCGCTTTCGGCTTCCGCCTTGGACAGCGGGTTGGCCAGATCTTCATCGGTGAAGGAAACGCTGGTGTACAGCTGGCGGAGCGCATCGACCGGTAGGGCCCCTGCCGATTCGGCCCGTTCGGCCGCTTCCAGCCGCAGTTCCACCGGCGCATTGGGACTGATGGATATGGTCCTCAGGATACCGGGGTTATTGGATGAAATGACATCCGGCGGCAGGGAGACCTTGGCCGCCCGCGCCATCGACAGATGCAGCGGCGACGGGTTGGACAGCGAACTCAGGCTCGTTCCGCCGCCACCGGTCAGGGCATCGATCAGGGTGAAAAACACCTGATCGGAATCGCTGGTTTCGCGCAGCAGTTCGACTCCCAGGGAAGCCTTACCGGCTTCACCGGCCAGGGCCTGACAGAAAATAAAGGATTTCTGCCAGAACTGGCCATCGTATTCCCGGATATGTCTCGCCGTCAGGGTGCAGGCCCGGGCATTGTCATTGGCCAGGAAACGGGCGTTGGTTTCCAGTTTCACGAGGTTTTCGTTCTTTTGCTGACTGGGAACGATGCCCAGCAATTCGTTGACCCCGGTCAGGTCTCCCATATCGGACAACAGGCCGACCCGTTGCGCCAACAGTCCACCGCTTTTCGAGCCGCCTTCCGGGACAGCGGCAGCCGACAACAAGAGCCGGTGCATGAGGTCGCGCATGACCGGCGAGGACGACTTGACCGGCAGCAGCGGCAACAAGGAGACAACCAGTTGGCGGCTGGTCCCGGACCACATGGCCTCGCCGAAACCGCCCTGTTCCGCGGTCAGGGTGCCCGCCGTGTCGGGATCGATGCCTTGCAGGGTATCGATCTGCACACCGGGTCCGGTCGATTTCGGGGGGGTAAGCGGCGGTGGAGATTTGCGGATGACGGTTTGCCCTGGTACAGGGGACGCCGGCTTGTCCGCCGGCGGGCCGCTGTCGGCGGCAGGCGGTTGCAGCATTACCGGCGGTTTCAGTTGCATCGGCCCCTTTTTCGGAGCAGCATCCTGGGCCCAGCCGGAAAGCGGACTTGCGGCCACCAGGGCGGCGGCCAAGACGGCGCAAACCAGGCTGGAAAATCCCAAACGTTTAACGGGGGAAACGGTCATCGGGCAGAACTTTCTTAACATCGGCAACGGGCGCCGGAATGTCCCAAGTGGCCAGGAACACGGAACCGCCGATCAGCGCGGCGACAACAATCAGCAGGACTAATCTGGATAATTTAATCATCTGTTCCCTTGCACCGGCAGGCTCTGGCTTTGGCTCCGGCGTCGCTCAAAAGTAACTCTATCAGGTTCGGCCTTGAATATTAGGTTTCGACTATGGCAATTTTTCGGCAGTCTACCGGCTCGCTGTTTGGCTTTCAACGGCTCGCGGGCTGTCCCTTATGCTTTAAATAACGGGCGTCCTGACGTCCGGTCGTTTATACCGTCGGCTTATAATAGTTTTTGGAATAGAAGTCATGACCGATTCCCGGCCGGATATTACCGAAAAATGCATCGTCCTTGTCGGACTGATGGGTGTCGGTAAAAGCAGTGTCGGCCGTAAACTGGCCAAACGGCTTGGTATGGGCTTCACCGATGCCGACGATGAAATCATCCGGGCGGCGGGCTGTTCCATTGAGGATATTTTTGAACTGTACGGCGAATCCGCTTTTCGGGACGGCGAACGGCGGGTCATCCGGCGGCTTCTCAACAATACGCCGAAGGTCCTGGCAACCGGCGGCGGCGCCTTCATGGACCCGGATACCCGTTCCCGCATAAAGCGGCAGGCTGTCTCCATCTGGCTGAGGGCCGATATCGAGGTTCTTTTGGAACGCACGGGCCGGCGTAGCGGCCGCCCCCTTTTGAAAAAAGGCGACCCCCGCAAGATATTCGAGACCCTGATGGCCGAACGGAACCCGTCTTACGCCGAGGCGGATTTCACCATCGACAGCGAAGAGGAATCCTCCGATGCTACGGTCGATAGCCTTATCCGGCTGCTGGAAACCGTATATGCTATCCCTCAGGCAGGAGACGACATACCGTCATGACCCAAGGAAGCGGACAGAATATCGGCACCCTCCATCTCGATTTGGGGGACCGCAGCTACGACATCCTGGTCGGTGAAGGCCTGCTTGACGATGCCGGTGACCTGATGGCGCCCGTTTTGGACCAACCGCGGGTCGTTATCGTCACCGATGAAAATGCCGCCCTCCCTTACCGGGCGCCCTTGGAGGCGTCCCTCGACCGGGCCGGTATCGCCCACCAGTGCATCGTCATGCCCCCCGGCGAACCGACCAAGGATTTCGCCACCCTGGAACGGTTGACCGGCCAGCTTCTGGAAATGCATGTCGAACGCCAGACGGCGCTGATTGCACTCGGCGGCGGCGTCATCGGCGACCTGACCGGGTTTGCCGCCGCCGTTACCCTGCGCGGCATCCCGTTCATTCAAATTCCGACCACCCTGCTGGCCCAGGTCGACAGTTCGGTCGGCGGCAAGACCGGCATCAACATGCCCCACGGCAAAAACCTGGTCGGCGCCTTTTACCAGCCGCGAATGGTACTGGCCGATATCGGCACCCTGGACACCCTGCCCCGCCGGCAATTGCTGGCCGGATATGCCGAGGTGCTGAAATACGGCTTGATCGACGATGAGGAATTCTTTGCCTGGCTGGAATTGCACGGGGACGGTCTTTGTGACGGCGACTCGTCGGCGCGCCGCCGGGCGGTGTTGACCAGCTGCGCCTCGAAAGCCGCCATCGTCGCTCAGGACGAACGGGAAACCGGCTGCCGGGCCTTGCTCAACCTCGGCCATACCTTCGCCCATGCCCTGGAGGTGCAGACCGGGTACGGGGACAAACTCCTGCACGGCGAAGCCGTCGCCATCGGCATGGTCATGGCCTTTGATTTATCGGTGCGCCTGGGGCTGTGTCCGGCCGATGATGCCGACCGGGTCCGCACCCACCTTAACTCCGTCGGCCTGCCGGTCGATTGCCGATCTCTGGCCGATGCCTCCTGGAACGCGGACAAGCTGATCGGCCACATGGGGCTCGATAAAAAAGTGAAGGACGGACGCCTGACCTTCATCCTGGCCCACGGCATCGGCCAATCGTTTATAACCGACGAAGTCGACGGAGAAGCCGTTCACGGCCTTCTCAGTGATGTTCTTGCCGCCTGACACCCGTTGCTCCGTCAACCGTTTTTACCGCTCTCATGATTGGGAATAAGCCATGTTGGTTTCTCTCGCTGCAATTTTAATCCTTTTGGTCCTGTCGGCCTTCTTCTCGGGCTCGGAAACGGCCCTGACCGGCGCTTCCCAGCCGCTGATGCACCAACTCGACCAGACCGGCAACCGGCGGGCAGCCATGGTCAATAAGCTGTACGGTCAGAAAGACCGGCTGATCGGCACCATTCTGCTGGGCAACAACCTGGTCAACATCCTGGCCACGGCTTTGGCCACCAGCATGATGATTGCCCTGTACGGCGAGGCCGGAGTGGCCTATGCCACCATCGCCATCACCTTGCTGGTGCTGATTTTTTCCGAGATTCTGCCGAAAACTTATGCCTTCCGGAATGCCGACCGGGTTGCCCTCGCCGTCGCACCGGTCGTCAATGTGCTGGTCACCGCCCTATCGCCGCTGACCCGGACCCTTCAGGTCATCGTCCGCGGTATTTGCCGCCTGTTCGGCTTGGGATTGACGGAACGCGACGGCCTGGGAACGGCGGCGGCGGAACTGCGCGGCGCCATTGCCCTGCACGACGGCGATGAAGATGCCGTCAAACACGAACGGGCCATGCTGAAGAGCGTTCTCGACCTGGCCGAAGTGCAGGTTGGTGAAATCATGATCCACCGTAAGAACGTCACCATGATCGATTCCGATTTGGAACCGCAGGCGGTGGTCGCCGAAATGCTGTCCAGTCCCTACACCCGCATTCCGCTGTTCCGCGACAAGCCCGACAACATCGTCGGTATCCTGCACGGCAAGGGCCTGTTCCGCGCCGTCCAGGAACAGGGCACCCAGCAAGACCTCGACTTTGTGGCCATGGCGGCGGAGCCGTGGTTCGTTCCTGAAACGACGACTTTGTTCGACCAGTTGCAGGCCTTTCGTCAGCGCCGCGTCCATTTTGCGCTGGTTGTCGATGAATACGGCAGTTTCCTGGGGGTCGTCACCCTGGAGGATATTCTCGAGGAAATCGTCGGTGAGATTTCCGACGAGCACGATATCACTGTGACCGGCGTCCGCCGCGAACAGGACGGTAGTTTCATCGTTCAGGGCGGCGTCACCATCCGAGACCTCAACCGGGAATTCGAGTGGACGCTGCCGGATGAGGAAGCGGCAACCGTGGCCGGCTTGATTCTCCATGAATCCCGCCGCATTCCGGAAGTCGGACAGGTCTTCCGGTTCCACGATTTCCGCTTTGAAATTCTGCGCCGTCAACGCCACCAGATAACGGCCGTACGGGTCACGCCGCCGAAAGCTTAATTTTACTGTTCTTCTTTGTATTTCCTTGAAATCAAACATCATTGTATGATGCAAAAACAAGAAGCACGATATAACAATAAAGGGAGGCGCCCATGCATCAGAAAATCATGCCTGACATCATCAGCGACAAGCAGTCCATATGCTGCATCACTGTCTCTTCAACGGCCAAGGAAACAGCCGAAAGAATGGCCGATTCCAACGTTGCCGCCATCGTCGTCCTGGATGAGGATGAAAAACTGATCGGCATCATTACCGAGCGCGATATCTCGCGCCGCATTGTTGCCAAGGGGCTCGACGCACAAACCACCCTGGTCGGCGATTTCATGACCAAGAACCCGGATACCCTGGCTCCCGGCGACACCGCGCTTGATGCGCTGGAACTGATGCGGAGCCGCCAGTTCCGCCACCTGCCGGTCGTCGAAGGGGATACCGTCGTCGGTATGGTTTCGATCCGCGACCTTTACGATTCAGTGAAGGGCGAACTGGAAAAAAATATTCGCGAGACCGAAGCCTTCGTTTTCGGCGACCGCTACGGCGCCTGAGGCCGGGCGTAAGGGCCAAAGACGCAATAAGGACGCTGAGGCCCATGCCCCTTACCAAACCGTCGCCCCGCAACCTGATCCATACCCGCGACATCAAAAGCCAAGGCTATCAGCGTGACGACGGGCTTTGGGATATCGAATGCCGGTTAACCGACACCAAAACCTATTCCTTCGAGAATGCCGACCGCGGCGGCATCAACGCCGGTGAACCGATCCATGCCATGCTGGTCCGGCTGACCATCGACGAATCCCTGACCGTCCACAAGGCCGAGGCCGCCCTCGATGCCGGGCCATTTAACCTGTGCGGTGACGTTACCGGCCGCTTTGACAGTCTGGCCGGGCTCAGTATCGGCCCCGGCTGGCGCAAGGCGGTGATGCAACGCCTGGGCCGGGCCAAGGGCTGCACGCACCTGACCGATATGCTGCTGGGACCGATGGCGGTTACCGCCTACCAGACCGTCGCCGCCGCCCGCAGCCGTCGGGAATCACCGGCTTCGGACGGGGCCAAACCGGCCACCTTGGATACCTGCCATGCATTGGCCAGCGACAGTCCCGTGGTCCGGAAACACTGGCCGAGGTTCTATACTGGTGAAAAAAAATAGGCGGCCTGAGGCAGGCAGCCGGAACACCTTCCGGCAGGGCCACCCTGAAGCTTAGGAAGAACCGCTGGCAGACGATTGAACCAAATTGTCCGCGTCACCATCCGGTTTTAGAAGATTCCCATGACCCGCCTGGGCATGTCCGTCATCGGTTGCCGCCGCCCGGTAATAGACGACGATAAAGGCCCTGACAGCGGAAGTGCGGCTGGAACGTTTACGGCGGCGGTCGATTTCGGTGCACAATTCATGCATCGTCATCGCTTCGCGGCGGCAAATTTCTTCTAGCGCCTCCCAGATATCCTCTTCCAAACGGAGACTCGTCCGCCGACCACTGATAGTCACGTTCTTGCTGACGAGTTTGTTCTTCATTCTTTAATCCCCCTCATAGTGCCGACAACTCCATTCTAACTGCATCTTAGGCAGTATATCCATAGCATCAAACAAGGGCGTGTAGAATATCTTACACGCTTTTCTACTTTTAAGACGTAATTTCCAAGCTGTGAAGCAGGAAATTCCGGCCTTAAGCCTCTGTGTCTTCATCCGGCGTCAGGGTTTTCAAGGCCAGGGCGTGAATATCCGATTTCAGCTCTTCAGCCAGGATATCGTATACCAAACGCTGCCTATCCACCCTCGATTTGCCCGTGAAGGCTTCAGAAACAATATCAACGGTAAAATGACTTTCCCCTTGCGGGCGTGCACCGGCATGTCCTGCATGGCGGTGTGAGTCGTCGACAATATCGAGACGCGTCGGAGAAAAGGCTTCTCCCAGTTTGCGTTCAATAATCTCGGCGACTGTCATAGTCATCCCCCGATAACATTACTTGTGGGCCAACAATGGTGGCATCGGGGCCTCAGGTCAAGCCCACGACAGCTTGCTTTAGGGTCTTTCTCCCCCCATAGTTATGGGTATGCCGAGGAATTCACAAGCCTTTGAGTTGAAGCGCTACAGCGCCCAGCATACCGATCTCCGGCCCTGCGAATGGCCGGGCTGTGACGATACAGGAGAACACCGGGCGCCCCGGTCGCGCAGCGAACTGAACAGCTACCGCTGGTTCTGTCTCGATCACGCGCGCGAATATAACCGGGCCTGGAATTACTATGAGGGCATGACCGACGACGAGGTCGAAGCCGACGTGCGCCGCGACACCACCTGGCACCGGCCATCCTGGCCTTTGGGGTCGGCGGGGTATGCCTATACCGTCGATGTCGAAGGCTGGCTCAAGGACTTCGGCCTCATCGGCAAAGGTGGCAACGACGACACCACCCGGCGGGCCGCCCAGCGGTTCACTGAAACGCCGGAAACCGAGGCCATGCGCGTTCTCGACCTGGAACCGCCCCTTGACGAACAGTCCCTAAAAGCCCGATATAAGGAACTCGTCAAGCTTCACCATCCGGATGCCAATGGCGGCGACAAGAACGCGGAAGAGCGTTTCAAGGAAATCGCCATTGCTTATCAGATTCTGCTGGAATTCATTACTTCTTGACGCCGGCCTCCTCCGACGCCCTTATTGCAGCCGCTGAAACCCGGAATCGTTAAAAACTGATCAATCACGGACGAATTTTATGACGACAACAGCCACCGAGCCCGCAACCGCACACTTCCCGCTGAGTGCGCCGGATATCTCTATTTCCGTGCGCCAGACCTTCGGCATCGACAATGACATGGAAGTTCCCGCCTTCAGCGAAGGCGAAGACCATGTTCCCGAAATCGACAACGCCTACCAATTCGACCATGACACGACGATGGCGATCCTCGCCGGATTCGCCCACAACCGCCGGGTCATGATCCAGGGCTACCACGGTACCGGCAAGTCGACCCATATCGAACAGGTAGCGGCGCGCCTCAACTGGCCGTGCATCCGCATCAACCTGGACAGCCACATCAGCCGCATCGACCTGGTTGGCAAGGACGCCATCGTGCTGCGCGACGGCAAGCAAATCACCGAATTCCGCGAAGGCATCCTGCCCTGGGCCCTGCAACACCCGACGGCGCTGGTCTTCGACGAATACGACGCCGGCCGGCCGGATGTAATGTTTGTCATCCAGCGGATTCTGGAAGTCGAAGGCAAACTGACGCTGCTCGACCAGAACCGGGTCATCACGCCGAGCCCCTGGTTCCGCCTGTTTTCGACCACCAACACCATCGGCCTCGGCGACACCACCGGCCTTTATCATGGCACCCAGCAGATCAACCAGGGCCAGATGGACCGCTGGAACATTGTCGCCACCCTCAACTACCTGCCCCATGAGGACGAGGTCGATATCGTGCTGGCCAAGGTGGACACATACAATTCCGACCAGGGTAAGGAGAAGGTCAACGCCATGGTCGAAATGGCCGACCTGACCCGCGCCGGTTTCATGAACGGCGACATCTCCACCGTTATGTCGCCGCGCACGGTTATTACCTGGGCAGAAAACGCCGATATCTTCGGCGACCTGGCGTTCGCCTTCCGGCTGACCTTCCTCAACAAGTGTGACGAGGTGGAACGGGCTATCGTTGCCGAATACTACCAACGCTGTTTCGGTGATGAACTGCCCGAATCGGCAGCCAAGGTGACGGTGCTTTAAGGACACGGGATTTAGGAACCGCCCTGTGGACCACGCTGAAGAACCCATCGACCTGATCAAACGGGTAACGACGGCAGCCCTCAAATCGGTTGCCGAAGACCCCGAGGCGACCGTAGAATACCAACAGATGAACGAGACCGTCGTTTCCTTGCGCGGCAAAAAAGTGCGGTTGCCCGCACCGTCCCGCAAGGTCGATGCCGAGGATCTGTCCCGGCTGCGCGGCGCCGCCGACGCCGCCGCCCTGCGGCTGCGCTACCATGATGAAGAAGCCTTCAATGAACACCGACCGCTGAACCGGGAAGCCGCTCAGCTTTTCGACCGGGCCGAACAGGTGCGGGTCGAATGCCTGGGCGCCCAGCGTCTGGCCGGGGTCTCTGAAAACCTGTCGCACCTGCTGGACGAACGCTGCCAGTCAAAAGGTTACGACGGGGTTCGCGACCGCCACCCGGAAATGCTGCCGGACGCCGTCGGCCTGTTGTTGCGCGAACGCATCACCGGTGATCCGCCGCCGGCGTCCGCCCAGGGCCTGGTCGACGCCTGGCGGGGCTGGCTGCAAACCCGCATCGGCGGGCTTTTGGATGAACTGGGGCAGCAAGCCGAGAACCAGGCCTCCTTTACCGATACCCTCGACCGGATGATCGACGCCCTTGACCTGCAACCCTACGACGACCAGCCGCCCGACGATTCCGAGGACGGCAACGAAGAGGACAGCGAAGAGAACAGCGACGACATGCAGAGCCAGGACTCCGATACCGACGCCAGCGGCTCCGCCGCCGACGCCCTGGAAAGCCTCATGGATTCCGATGAGTTTGACGCCAGTTCGCTGGAAGACGGCGACTTCATGCCCGGTTCCGGCAGCGAGGAACCGGCCGGGGCCTCCAACTGGCAGGATGGGCAGCCCGGCGACCAGGCCCGGGCTCCCACTTACCAGGCCTTTACCGCGGAATTTGATGAAATCATCGAGGCCGAGGAATTGTGCGACCCGGAAGAATTAGGCCGCCTGCGCCACCAATTGGACCAGCAGCTGTCGCACCTGCAAGGCGTCGTCTCGAAGCTGGCCAACCGTTTACAGCGCCGCTTGCTGGCCAAACAGACCCGGTCTTGGGAATTCGACCTGGAAGAAGGCATTCTCGATGCCGGGCGGCTGTCCCGCGTCGTCACCGATCCGGTGCACCCGCTGTCCTTCAAGGTGGAACGGGATACCGATTTCCGTGATACCGTGGTCTCCCTGCTGATTGATAATTCGGGCTCCATGCGGGGACGACCGATTTCGGTGGCCGCCTTGAGCGCCGACATCCTGGCCCGCACCCTGGAACGCTGCGGTGTCAAAGTCGAAATCCTCGGCTTCACCACCCGTGCCTGGAAAGGCGGCTCGGCCCGCGAGAAGTGGGTGGCCGAAGACAAACCGAAAAATCCCGGGCGGCTCAACGACCTGCGCCATATCATCTACAAGTCCGCCGATCAGCCCTGGCGGCGGGGCCGCCGGAATTTGGGCCTGATGCTGCGGGAAGGCCTGTTGAAGGAGAACATCGACGGCGAAGCGCTGTTGTGGGCGCACAACCGGCTGTTGGCCCGGGCCGAACAGCGGCGCATCCTGATGGTCATTTCCGACGGCGCCCCGGTCGACGATGCAACGCTGTCGTCGAACCCCGGCAACTACCTGGAAAAGCACCTGCGCGAAGTGATCGACTGGATCGAAAAGCGGTCCACCGTCGAACTGACGGCCATCGGCATCGGTCACGACGTGACCCGGTATTACGAGCGCGCCGTCACCATCTCCGACCCGGAAGAACTGGGCGGCACCATGCTGGGACGGCTGACCGAGCTGTTCGACGATGAAGCGCCGGATCAACATTTATCCCCGCCGCATCGGCGCAGGGGATAGGCTGTTCCCTGCTGTTTGCGCCAAGCCGCTTCACAAAACCGGATCAGGGGCGAATGACAGATAAAAAAGCTGGGTATTTTTATTTTCAGCGCCATCTATTGAGTCACAAAGTGACTTCAGGGGTTCGAACCAATGCCGGTTAAGGCAAAAGTAATCACAGCCATTGCTTTACTGTTGGCTTTTGGATTCCTGGCAACCACCCTGGCCAGCTATTACGTCTCCAGCAAAGCCATCAAGGAAGCAATCCTTCAGGATGAACTGCCGCTGACCAGCGACAGTATTTATTCCGAAATTCAGCGCGACCTGCTGCGGCCGATATTCGTCTCATCGCTGATGGCCAGTAATACTTTTTTGCGCGATTGGGTCCTGGAGGGCGAAAAAGATACGGATAAGATTACCCGCTTCCTGAGTGAGATCAAAAAACGCTACAACGCCTTCACCAGCTTCCTCGTTTCCGAAAATACCCACACCTATTACCAGGCAAAAGGCATCCTGAAAAAGGTCCGCGAGGATGAACCCCGCGATAATTGGTATTTCCGGGTCCGGGACATGGACCGTCCCTACGAAACCAACGTCGATCCGGATATGGCCAACAACGACACCATAACCATCTTCATCAATTACAGAGTGTTGGATTACCAAGGGAACTTTATCGGCGCCACCGGCATCGGGCTGCGTGCCCATGCCGTCAAAAGCCTCATCGGAACCTATCAGTCGAAGTACGGCCGCCAAGTCTATTTCACCAACAAGCAGGGTATCATTCAGTTGCACAGCGGCACTTTTGACGGCACTGAATTGAACATCCATAAGCGAACCGGCATCTCAAAAATTACCGGTCAAATCCTTTCCCAAAAGGAAAGTGTTTTCGAATACGACAATGGCCGTGAAACGATATTGTTGCAAAGCCGCTTTATTCCCGAACTGCAATGGTACCTGCTGGTTGAAGTTTCAACCGATCAGGCCTTCAGAACGATCCGGGGAACATTGATCACCAATCTGATCATTTGCACCGTCGTTTTTATCGTCGTGCTGTTGATTGCCGGATACACCATCAACCAATACCAATCCCGGTTGGAGGAAATGACCTCCACGGACAGCCTGACCGGCGCTGTCAGCCGGCAGACTTTCGAACTGATTATCAATCAGATTATCAGCCACTTAAAACGCGATAAGAAACCGATGTCGGTCATCTTCTTCGATATCGATGATTTTAAGGGCGTCAATGACCGTTACGGTCATGCGGTCGGAGACCGCGTCCTCAAGGAAGTCGTCAAGGCGACCCGCGGACGCCTCCGGGAATCGGATATCCTGTGCCGCTGGGGCGGTGAGGAATTCCTCATCCTGCTTGAAGATTGTAACGACACGGACGCCGCCGCCATCGCCGAAAATATCCGTTCGGCCACCGCCGCCGCCACCGTCGACAGCAAGGATGGTCCCCTCTCGGTGAGCATCAGCTTGGGAATCGCCCAACACCGGGAAGATGAAAACCAGGAAAGCCTCATCCTGCGGGCCGATAAAGCCATGTACACGGCGAAAGAAGCCGGCAAAAACACTTTAAGCGTTGCTTCCTGAGGGCAGCCCCCCGGTGGCCGCCTGCCCTAAACTCCGATCACGCACCCTTGATCCCCGGCGCCGGGCATTCGGTGCTATGAAGGAGCATCATCGAATTCAAAAGAGGTTCCGAGATGATCCGGACTTGCCTGCGGCTCCTGATGGTAACCCTGTTGAGTCTTTCTATTGCCGCTCCTTCATTGGCGCAAACAGCGCCCAGCCCCGGCGAAGTGACGGCTTATACCGGCCTGCATGCCGCCGTCGTCAAAGGGAACGCTGCAGAAATCGAACGGCTGATCCGTTCAGGAGTTGACCTCAACAGCCGCGACGGCAATGGCCGCACACCGTTGATGGTTGCCGCCCACCGCCGAGACCTGGAAGCGGCAATCCTTTTGGTCAAAGCTGGCGCCGACCTCAATGCCCTGGACCATGACCGCTACGACGTGCTGACCATATCGGGGGTGTTGGATGATGAAGCCATGGTCGCTCTTGCTCTCTACCATGGCGCCGACGCCAAACTGATCACCAGCCCCTATGACGGCTCGGCGCTGATCGCCACGGCGCACCTGGGCCACGACGGCGTGGTGCGGGCCCTCATCAAAGCCGGCGCGGCGCTGGATCACATCAACAACCTCAACTGGACGGCGCTGATCGAAGCCATCGTCCTGGGCAACGGCGGCCCCCGCCATCAGGCCTGCGTCAGGGCCCTGGTCGGGGCCGGGGCCGACGTCAACCTGGCCGACGGCCACGGCGTGCGGCCGCTCAGCCTGGCCCGCCGCCACGGCTATAAGCAGATCATCGAAATCCTGGAGGCGGCCGGAGCCAAACCCTAAAGCCGGGGCCAAACCCTGAAAGAGTGATGGTGTCAGGCCGGGGGTGTTTCCTCAAACGTAATCTCTTGGTTGAACTTGTTTCTCACGCCATTCTTCAGCCAGGATTTCGCTTTTTCGCTATCCCGGAATACTTTCGTTTCCCAATAGTCTTTTTCCAGAAAAGCCTGCCACATCCTGGACATACCGAATATCAGGTCTTTCCGGCCGGCGATGGCAATCAGGAAATACGGGTTGATTTTAAAAGCCCTGGAATTCAGGGCGGATAAGTGTCGAACCCCTTGGCTATCCAAGTGGAGGGCTTCAACCTGCATGAAATCAATGAGTTGATACCAGCACTCCCCCAGTGAAGAGTCGACCGGATAAATCTGTTCGGCAGTTTGATTGAAATCCTGGATGGTAACGATACCGGTGCCGGTCACGATTAAACCGTGCGTGCCATCGGTCCTTGATATCGTCATCGGCACGGTAAAAGCCCCCGAATATTCAGATTCCATTGATCAATAATATAATGATGTGCATTCCAGCCATAGATTTTTATGGAAAATATTGAATTTACTTGGTCTGCATAACTTCGCGTTGGTTTGACCAAAAGCATGGCTGGTTGTTGGCCTTTATGAGAGCATCCTGAACGAGGATCATGCTCAAACGACTGACCATAATCGTTTTCCTGCTGGCGGCCCTGATGCCGACGGCCATACAGCCTGTCCAGGCCGCCTACAACGACGGCCTGTTCCGGCGGGCGGCCTGTGACTACGGCATCTTTTTCATGCAAAAGCCGGTGATGCGCACCGAGCCCTCGGCCAACGGGGCGCTCTCCATTGCCGAGGCCGGCCTCGTGCGCCTCGGGATCCAGCACCGCTTTATCGCCACCTGTACGGAGATGGCCGCGCCTCCCGCCACCGCCACCGAGGCCAATCTGATTTCCGGCCTGAAGGCCCTGGCCCGGCAACAGGGCCTGCGCATCATCCGGGTCTCGGCGGAAGCCCTGGAAGGGGTCGGCTGGGTCGGCCGCATGCGGGCCCGGCGCCTCGAAGGCCCCCACGACATGGCCTATGAAATCCGCCGCTTCACCGGGCCGAAGGGGTATTTCGACATCTGGTCGGGGGCCGAGGCCCGGGCCTATCCGACACCGGACGCCATCGGCTTCCTGTTATTGATTTACCGGGGCGATAAGTTCGTCAACCCGGGCGACAAGCACATCCCCGAGTGCGGCGACGGCGGCGACGGTCCGAAAGCCCGCTTTGTGAACTGACCGTTAGGGTAGGATTTTTTTTGCGGACGACTACCGGTCGGCCAGTTGAGCCTTGTGCAGGAGATCATCCAGCACTTTCACCCGGACTTGGCCGGTATCCTTGACAATGCCTGCTGTCGGGCCGCAGGGGGTATCGCTGATCTTCCAACTGGTATTGTTGAGTTCCATGCCGCAGGTGGCCAGCCGCATGCCCTTCCACGACTTGAAACAGACCTGGGTGCCCAATTTGTAATGCTTACCGAAAAACTGACAGGTGCATTCGGACTTGGCCAGGGCCGGAGCCGTCGCCAGCAGGCCCAAAGATAGGATTGAAACAGCGACTGGAAGATGGGCCATTTTAAGCATGCCCCAGTATACCGTTTACAGGTTGCACAGGGAATAAACCCTTATCGGGCGCGGTTGGGATGGGGTCAAGCTCCCCAAAATTAATTCGGATTAAAAAAGAAGTCACCGCCGGTCAGTGACGAGGCTTCCCACGGCACCTGTTTATTGTTGGTGGTCTGCATGACGGCGTTGCGCACCTGGCGGAACATGCGCTCCACCGACACCCCCTTTTCGACCAGGGCGCGGGACAGGGATTCCGAATAGGGGCTGTTGGTGCCGCTGCCGTCGGCGGCGACATCGCCGGGTCCGGTGGCGTAGGCGATCAGCGTGCCCCGCGGCGCATCCATGCGGGCCAGTCCGCGCACAGCGGACCGGAAGCTGCGCTTGAAGGGATTGTTGCGGCAGGCATCCAGAACCATGAAATTCAGCCGGTTCCCGGCAAAGGCCATGGCGCCCAGAACGCTGTCGGCGGCGACCCCTTCCACATCGACGTCTTTTTCCCGCTGAATATCCGAGCCAAGCGGCAACAGGTAATTGCGCCCGCCCACCTGTACGCCGTGACCGGCATAATAGAAAAGCCCGACGGCATCCCTGCCGGCCGCCTCCAGTTTATCGCCGAAGGCGTTGACGGCACGCTTCATCTGTTTCTGGTCGGCGTCCAGGTGTTCCAGCACATCGAAACCGACGCTGCGCAGGGTGGCGGCGATCAGCCGGGCATCATTGGCCGGGTTGGCCAGGGGAGCCATGCGGTAGCGGGAATTGCCGATGACCAGGGCGACGCGCTTGCCGCCCTGAACGGCCGGTTGCAACGGTGGCAGGGAGCCGGACTTGGGTACGGTCACCGGTTTATAAGCGGGTGCGGCAACAGGAGCCGGCGGCGGGGGCGGTGCCGCCGCCTGCTGCACCGGCGCGCCCTGGCGCTTGATAGTCACCGTCATGGAACCGGAATTATCGCCGATCAGGTCGTCATACGCCCGCAGGTAGAGAATGCCTTCCTGATTGCCTTTCAGGGTCTTGAAACGGCCGACGCCGAACGGCCTGCCCGATGAACCGATACGCCCGACAAGGCTGGAAACCCGGGCGCTGATACCCCAGGGATCGGAAATGATGGTGCACAGGCCGGAGGTGCCGGTGCCGTCGGCATCGGCATTGCCGCAGATGCCGCCCATGCTCCAGATGCCTTTGGCGGTGATCTCATAGCTTTCACCGGGCTTGATGCGCACCCCGGTATCGCGCCAGTCACCGGCGGCATGGACATCGACGGTCTGCGCCAGGCCCCGGGATAGCGTTACCGGTTTGACCTTGGCGTACTGCACCGCCGGCTGGCAGGCGGCCAGCAACAGCCCCAGCAAACAAAAACATATCGATTTCAACAAATAGTCCTTCACATCAACTCCCTGCCGATACTGTACGCCGAAACCGGCTTGGTTTGAAGCCGTCAGACGTCAGAGGACCGCCTGCCTAATCTATAACCGCCGTCGCCTCGATTTCAACCAGCCAGTCTTCGACCACCAGACGCGGCACCTGCACCGTCGTCGAGACCGGTTTGTGGCCGTCGAAAAAGGCGATGACTTCCTGAACGCCCTCGTTTACGTAGGCCTCTACATCGACGGTGAAAACATTGATGCGGACCACGTCACGGCGTGTCGCCCCGGCGGCATTCAGGGAAACCTCTATGTTTTCGAGGATTTTCTGGACCTGCGCCTTCATATCGCCGAGGCCCACCGACTGGTTGTTTTCGTCAAACGGCACGGTGCCAGCCACATGCACCTGGGTGCCGCCGGTGGCCTTTACCACCTGGGAATAGATATTGCGGTTCGGCTTATACATGCCGTCCGGGTTTATGCGTTCGATACTCATGATGGGTTCCTCCTCGTAATGTTGTGATCCATAATGGGCCATTGAGGCCCGGCCCTCAATTGGGTTTTTCCGGCACCGGCGGCTGGTAATCGGGTTCGGTGACCATGCGTTCACACAGATCGATCACAGAGACCATCAGGTAATGCGCCATGTCCGGCGTATAATCCTCTGCGGCTTCAAGGGCCGGGTCCGGAAACTGCCCGAAGACGAGCCGCAACCGGTGCAGCATCTCCACCGGCGCAGCCGGGCGGGCTTCCAGCACAGCCAATATCCGGTCCCGGTCTTCGGGGGCGTCCTCACCCGTCCGGCAGCGGTATAAACGCCGCAAGACCCTATCCGTTGCTTCAAGGGCCGACGAAGCGCCGTCGTTGAGACGCCCTTCTTCCAGGGCGTCGCCCGCCGCAATCAGGGCGGCTTGGGCCTCCGGCGGCAATAAATGATAGAGATCGCCATAGATCAGAGCCGGAATATCGGCAAAAAGGCCCTGCATCTGCCCTTAACTCCTTCTCTTTGCTTGTAATGGCCCCGGAAGATAATACATTTCTCCTACGGGCTTATGTGTCAGGACGCATTCTGACATTTTGGCAGGGCCTGTGGCGAAGGGTATTTTCCCCTTCAACAATAATAAAGGCGAGTTCGAGGAAGCTATGTCAGATCAAAAATACCGGCTCGTAACCCGCGCCGATTTCGATGGTGTCGTGTCCGGGGGATTGCTGGTCGAAAAGGGACTGATCGGCGATATTATGTTCGCCGATCCCGGCGACGTTCAGGCGGGACGGGTCGCCATCGGTGAAAACGACATAACCACGAGTCTTCCCTATGTCGAGGCCGCCCACCTCTGTTTCAACCGGCATGTCAGCGAACAGGAACGGGTCGGCGACAAGGACAACCTGATCATCGATCCGACGGCGCCGAGCGTGGCCCGCGTTGTTTTCTCCTATTACGGCGAAAAAGAAGGATTCCCGGAAATTTCCGAGGAGCTTCTGGACGTCGTCGATCATGCCCAGTCGGCCCAGTATTCGATCGAAGACATCCTGGCCCCTGAAAAATGGACCCTGCTTTATTTCCTGCTCGACCCGCGCACCGGCATGTCCCGCTTCGAGGACGAATTCGCCATCCCCCACGACCAGCTGATGAAGGACATGATGACCTATGTCCGCCATCACCCCATCGAAGAAATCCTGCAGTTGCCGGATGTCGAAGAACGGCTGTTGTTCTATCAATTCCGTTCGGAAAAAGCCGAACACCAGATCAACCGGTGCACCACCCAGGACGGCACCGTCGCCGTTTGCGATTTCCGCGGCGAGGACATCCTGGAAGTTGGCAACCGCTTCATGATCTACGGCCTGTTCCCGGAATGCAGCGTCTCCGTCCAAGTATCGCGCAGTTCGACGCCAGGCC
>JADHTD010000012.1 GCA_016776525.1 Rhodospirillales bacterium | reverse complement strand
CCGCCTACCTGAAAGCCAATTATCCGGTTGAATTCCTGGCCGCGTCGATGACCCTGGATATGAACAATACGGATAAGCTCAACGTTTTCCGCCAGGACCTGGACCGCCTGGGCATCGACCTGCTGCCGCCGGACCTCAATGCCTCCGGCGTTGATTTCAGGGTTGAGAGCAACGGTGCTTCACAGGGAAAAATCCGCTATGCCCTGGCCGCCATCAAGAACGTCGGCGAGGGCGCGATGGAAACCTTGGTCAAGGAACGCTCTGAAAATGGTCCTTTCGAGAGCCTGGAAGACTTCACCCAGCGCCTCGACACCAAGGTTGTCAACAAACGCCAGATGGAAAACCTGGTCCGGGCCGGGGCTTTTGACGGCCTCAATCCCAACCGGCGGCAGGTTTTTGAGGGGATTGAAACCCTGCTCAGGCATGCCAGCGCCGCCGCCAATGAACGCGATAGCGGCCAGATGGGCCTGTTTGGCGGGGCCGCCGCCCCGGATACCACCATCAATCTGCCGGATATTCCGGATTGGGCGCCGATGGACCGCCTCAAAGAGGAATTCGACGCCATCGGCTTTTACCTGTCGGCTCATCCCCTGGACGATTACGGCAAGACCCTCAAGCGGCTGAAGGCAAGCAGTATCTCCGAGGTTCTGGCAAACGGCGTGTCGGGGCCGGTTGTTATGGCGGGAACGGTCATCGCCATTACCGAACGGACCTCGCAAAAAGGCAACCGTTATGCCTTTGTTCAGTGTTCGGACACCACCGGTGTCTTTGAAGTTACGGTGTTTTCAGAGGGGTTGTCCGCCTACCGGGAATTCCTGGAGGTGGGCAGTTCGCTGTTTATCAAGGCGGCGGCCGAATTCGAAGGTGACAGCGCCCGCTTCACGGCGCAGTCCATGGAACCGCTGGACGCGGTTGCCGCCCGCTCGTCACCGGGCATGAAGGTAACCCTGGACGGGCGGGATACGGACAGCGTGCGCCAGGCCATGGAACGCCTAATGGGCGTCCTCGACCGGCAGGGCCGGGGGCGGGGCCAGGTCGATATCGTCATTGCCGATGTGGACGGCAGCGACGTACTGGTCAGCAGCGACCTGAGCTTTGCCGTTTCGCCTTCGATCATTTCAGAAATCCGTACCTTGGCGGGTGTTGCCGATGTGGAAGAGACCTAAAAGCCCCGCAGTCGGATATTTCGGCGAAAGCCGTCAAAACCCCCTGTTTTCTCTTGCAATGCGGGGCGTTTCGGCCTAATAACCGCCCCAGTTCACACGCGGGTTTTGCGGTGAACGGCGCAAATTCGCCGTTTGATCGCTCCGGTGTCCGGCTAAACAGTCAGACGTTGCCCGCGGAGGTCCAACCGGAAAAGGAAGAAAAACATGGCTTTGCCAAGCTTTACCATGCGCCAGTTGCTCGAAGCCGGCGTTCATTTCGGACATAACACACGCCGCTGGAATCCCAAGATGAGTACGTATCTCTTCGGGGTCCGCAATGGCATTCACATCATTGACCTGCAACAGTCGGTACCCTTGCTGCATCAGGCGATGTCCGCCGTGCGCAGCATCGTTGCTTCCGGTGGCCGGGTGCTGTTTGTCGGCACCAAACGCCAGGCCAGCGGCAAAATCGCCGACGCCGCCAAGAAATGCGGCCAGTATTACGTTAACCACCGCTGGCTCGGCGGCATGATGACCAACTGGAACACCATTTCCAAGTCCATCAAGCGCTTGCGCGAACTTGACGAGCAATTGTCCGGGGATAACACCGGCCTTACCAAGAAGGAAATGCTGCGCCTGACCCGCGAACGGGACAAGCTCGAACGGGCCCTGGGCGGCATCAAGGAAATGGGCGGCCTGCCGGATATCCTGTTCGTTATCGACACCAACAAGGAATCCATTGCCGTTGCCGAAGCCAACAAACTGGGCATCCCCGTTGTCGGTATTATCGATTCCAACAGCAACCCGGCGGGTATCGACTATCCGGTTCCCGGTAATGACGATGCCATGCGCGCCATTTCGCTGTACTGCGACATGATTGCCAACACCGTTCTCGATGGTATCCAGGCCGAAGTTGCCGCCGCCGGCGGCGATATCGGTGAAGCCGTCGAAGCACCGGTTGAAAGCCTGCCGGAAGAAGGCGCCAAGGCTACTCCGGCTGCTGCTGCACCTGCTGAGAAAGCTGCTGCTGCACCTGCCGAGGAGGCCGCTCCGGCGCCCGCCGAGGAAGCTGCTGCTGCACCCGCCGAGGAAGCTGCTGCTGCACCTGCTGAGGAGGCTGCTCCGGCGCCCGCCGAGGAGGCCGCTGCTGCACCCGCCGAAGAAACTGCCGCTGCACCCGCCGAGGAGACCGCTCCGGCGCCTGCCGAAGAGGTTGTCGTTGAGGAATCCAAGGCTGAAGAAGCGGCTGAAAGCACCCCGGAAAAGTCTTAAAAACGCAATAGTGTAACAAAGAAAAATCGTTCTATATCAACAGTATATAGAATTATATTATGAGTGAGGATTAAGATGGCTGAGATTACTGCTGCCCTCGTCAAAGACCTGCGCGAGAAAACCGGCGCCGGCATGATGGATTGTAAAAAAGCGCTGACAGAAACCAACGGCAACTTGGAAGAAGCGGTCGATTGGTTGCGCACCAAAGGCTTGGCGGCAGCCGCCAAAAAGTCCAGCCGTGTGGCTTCGGAAGGATTGGTCGGTGTCGCCGTTGACGGTGGCTCCGGTGCGGTTGTCGAAATCAATTCGGAAACCGACTTTGTGGCCCGAAACGAGTCTTTCCAGAACTTCGTTCAGACGGTTGCCGGGCTGGCCTTGGAAACCAAAGGCGATATGGATGCCCTGAAAGGTTCTGCCTATCCGGGCGAAAGCCGGACCGTCGATGAACAATTGACCCACCTGATTTCCACCATTGGCGAAAACATGAACCTGCGCCGGGTCGAATACCGTTCTGTCGATGCCGGCGTCATAGCTTCCTACATTCACAATGCCGCCGCCCCGGGTGTCGGTAAAATCGGCGTTCTGGCCGCCCTGCAATCGGATGGCGATGCTGCGAAGCTGGCCGAAACCGGCAAACAGCTGGCCATGCATATTGCCGCCGCCAGCCCCGTTGCCGTTTCTCGTGACGATGTCGATCAGGAACTTCTGGACCGGGAACGGGCGGTACTTTCCGAACAGGCCCGCGAATCCGGAAAGCCGGAGGAAATCATCGAAAAAATGGTCGAAGGCCGTTTGCGCAAGTATTACGAGGAAATCTGCCTGCTCGACCAGACCTTTGTCATCGATGGTGAAAGCAAGGTTTCCCAAGCCCTTGAAGAAGCCGGCAAGGATGCCGGCAGCCCGATCACGGTGACCGGTTTCACCCGCATGTCCCTGGGCGAAGGCATCGAAAAGGAAGAAGAAGATTTCGCTGCGGAAGTGGCGGCTGTCGCCGGTTCCTAAATAAGTAAAACGGTTCTGCCCCTTAGCTGGGCTGTGGAAACCGCCGATGGATTGTCCATTGGCGGTTTTCTTATTACGGCGGTGGGTCCGTTAAGACTTGATAACACATAAGATTTCGGTTTTTTATTGGTGGTGGCAGTGGACCGGCAGCATGGTGTAAGATCGCCTCAATCTGATTCGGAGACGATGGGGCTGACGACGTCACTAAATCCGGATTTTTCGGTGCGCTTTGGCGGGTATCACAAAAAACGCTTAAAAACGGAAATAACTATGTCCACAACACCAAAATACCGGCGCGTCCTCCTGAAACTTTCGGGCGAAGGGCTGATGGGCGACCGGGAATATGGTCTCGATACGGCAACCGTCGACCGCATCGCCGAAGAGGTTAAAACAGTCCATGAGATGGGCAGTCAGGTCTGCTTGGTTATCGGTGCCGGAAATATCTTCCGAGGCGTTTCATCGGCAGCCAAGGGGATTGAGAGAACCAGCGCCGACTATATGGGCATGTTGGCGACAGTGATGAACGCACTGGCCATGCAAAGCGTCCTGGAAGGCAAGGAAGTGCAGACCCGGGTTCTGTCGGCGATTCCGATGGCCACCGTTTGCGAGCCTTATATCCGCCGCCGGGCCATGCGCCATATGGAGAGAGGCCGCGTCGTGATTTTCGCCGCCGGAACGGGCAATCCGTTCTTTACCACCGATACGGCAGCGGCCCTCCGGGCTGTTGAGATGGATTGCGATGCCCTCTTGAAGGGGACACAGGTGGACGGTGTTTACAGCGACGATCCGAAAAAAGTACCGGATGCGGAACGCTTTGAATCCCTCAGCTATCAGGAGGTTCTGGCCAAGGATCTCAAGGTTATGGATACCTCGGCAATTGCCCTGGCCAGAGAAAATAAGGTTCCTATTCTTGTATTTTCCATTCACAATTCCGGAGCTTTTGCCGAAGTTGTCAACGGCAAGGGAACCTTTACGATCATCAGTTAAGGGGGCATGAAAAAGTGGCTAATACTGATTTTGAAGCAATTAAAAAAGACGTGACCCGCCGCATGGAAGGGGCCGTGGACGTTCTCCACCGGGAGTTTTCGGGTTTAAGGACAGGACGGGCGAATACCAGCCTTTTGGAAAACGTGACGGTCAATGCCTATGGGTCTGAAATGCCGATGAACCAGGTGGGAACCATCAATGTTCCGGAACCGAGGATGTTGACGATACAGGTTTGGGACAAAGGCTTGGTGCAATCCGTGGAAAAAGCCATCCTGGAATCCGGTCTCGGCTTGAATCCGGCTTCCGACGGGCAGTTGGTCCGGGTGCCGATCCCGCAACTGACGGAAGAACGGCGTATTGAACTGTCCAAGGTTGCCGGAAAGTACGCAGAAGATGCTCGCATTGCCGTGCGCAACGTGCGCCGCCATGCCATGGATGAATTAAAACGGGAAGAAAAAGACGGCGAAATTTCCGAAGACGCACATCACGAATTCCATGATGTTATTCAAGATCTTACGAACGCGTACGTAAAAAAAATCGATGAAGCTCTGGCCACCAAGGAAACCGATATCAAACAGGTTTGATAACTATGAAAGTTGTTCCACTCCATCCTGATTCGGCGTTACCGCCGCCGCCGACCCACATTGCCATCATCATGGATGGTAACGGTCGCTGGGCGAACGCCAGGGGCCTGCCCCGTACGGCGGGGCATAAAAGAGGAGCGGAATCCGTAAAAACCGCCGTAGAAAGCGCCTTCGAGAGTGGTGTTTCGTACCTGACGCTTTATGGTTTTTCATCGGAAAACTGGAAGCGTCCAGAAGCCGAGGTCAGCGACCTTATGGGGCTTCTGCGGTATTATCTGAAAAGTGAAATCAACTATCTGCATGACCGGGGGGTGCGTTTCCGGGTCATCGGCGACCGGCAACGGTTGGCGCCTGATATTGTTTCCCTTATCGATGAGGGGGAAAAGAAGACGGCGGCCAATGCAAAACTGACTTTGGTTATCGCTCTCAGCTACGGGGGACGGGCCGAAATAACCCAGGCGGCTATTCGTATGGGGGAAGAAATAGAAAAAGGCCGCCTCAATCCTGCTGACATTAACGAAGATGTTTTTTCCCGGCATCTGTTTACCGAAGGCATACCGGACCCGGACCTTTTGATCCGCACCAGTGGGGAACAGCGGATCAGCAATTTCCTCCTTTGGCAGTTGGCGTATGCGGAATTTATTTTTGTCGATACGCTGTGGCCGGACTTTTCAAAAGAGCATTTCGTTGAGGCGATCAGGGAATACCACCGCCGCGATCGACGCTACGGCGCAACCGGTGTCTGACAAACCGGTTTCATCCCTCCCGGCCCGTTTGCTCTCGGCGGTTATTCTGGCCCCTGTCGTCTTGATGATTGTTCATGCGGGCTCACCTTATTTTGAGGTTTTGACCGTGGTTGCCGGCGTCGTGCTGGCCTGGGAATGGTTGCGCATGGTGATGGGCAACCGGGGGTGGCCTGGGTGGCTGTTTGTTGGCGTCATCTATATCGGTATTCCCTGTTTTTCCCTTGTTTGGCTGCGGGCCGATCACGAAATTGGACGGATAACGGTTTTCTGGGTTTTTGCCCTGGTCTGGGCGGCCGATAGCGGTGCCTACATTTTTGGCAGGCTGATCGGAGGGCCCAAATTCGCCCCAAGAATCAGCCCCAACAAGACATGGGCGGGGTTTCTTGGGGGCGTTTTCTGTGCTGCTTGTGTCGGTTTAGCGGCCGCTGTACTGCTGGAGAAGGAATCGTTGGTTGTCTGGGGCGCTGTCAGTGCCGTTCTCGGCGCCATTGCGGAACTTGGTGATCTGCTTGAATCGAAGATAAAACGGTATTTTGACGTTAAGGACACCAGTAAACTCATCCCCGGTCATGGCGGCCTGCTCGATAGGGTCGATGGCTTGTTAGCGGCATCCTTCGCTACAGCATTGATCGACTGGGGTGTCGAAGGCAGTATTATCGAATGGTTATGACGACACCTGCTGTCCCAAAAGCCAAAACCGCACCGCGCCGGGTCTCCGTGCTCGGCTCAACGGGATCCGTCGGCTGTAATACCATTGATTTGATCAGGCGCCACGAAGGTTCGTTTGTGGTTGAAGCGCTGACCGCCAAAAGCAATGTCAAACTGCTTTCCGAACAGGCCAAGGCTCTCAAAGCCCGCATTGCCGTTGTTTCCGATGAAACCTTTTATGAAGATCTGAAGGATGCTTTGGCAGGCACCGGTATCGAGGCGGCTGCTGGAAATCAGGCCGTAACCGACGCTGCGGCCAGGCCGGCTGACTGGGTGATGGCTTCGATCGTCGGTGTTGCCGGTTTGAAACCGACCCTTGCGGCGGTCAAACAGGGGGCAGTGGTCGCCTTGGCCAACAAGGAATGCCTGGTCTCGGCTGGCGATGTCATGCTGTCGGAAATACGCCGCAACGGCGCCACCTTGTTGCCGGTAGATTCCGAACACAGCGCCATCTTCCAGGTTTTCAATTTCGATGAACCGGAAAAGGTCCGCCGCATTATTTTAACGGCGTCCGGCGGACCGTTTTGCACGAAGACTTCCAAGGAAATGGCCAAAATGTCCCCGGCGGAAGCAGTTTCCCATCCGAATTGGGATATGGGGGCAAAGATTTCCGTCGACTCAGCGACGATGATGAATAAGGGGCTGGAACTTATCGAAGCCTATCACCTGTTTCCCGTTACCGAGGGACAGATCGAAATCCTCGTCCACCCGCAGTCCGTTATTCACAGCATGGTTGATTATGTTGACGGCTCGGTATTGGCCCAATTAGGCACACCGGACATGAGAACACCCATTGCCTATGCCTTGGGCTGGCCGTCCCGTATGGAAGCGCCAGCGCCCAGCTTAAAGTTGGAAGATATTGCAACATTAACCTTCGAGCCCCCAGATTTTGAACGTTTTCCGGCTTTGAAAATTGCCCGGCAGGCCTTGAAAATAGGCGGTGGGGCCCCCACCATATTAAATGCAGCCAATGAAGTGGCTGTTCAGTGCTTTCTGACCGAGCAAATTGGTTTCCTTGACATTGCCCGTGTAGTGGAGGAAACCCTCGAGCGGTGTCCTGCCGGTCAGTTAAGAAATTTGTCAGAAGTCATCGAAACGGATAAAGAATCCCGGAAAGTAGCTGAAGATATTGTGACTAATTACCGGTTCGGAAAAAATTAACTTAAAGACGCGATGGTAGCCGGATACCAATCGTTTTTTTTATTTGAGCGGCGAGATATCGCTGACCCTGGAAGCGAACAATGGAATTTATCGGTTTTTTATGGGATTACGTCATCCCGTTTCTCTTTATTCTGACGGTTCTGGTTTTTGTCCATGAATTGGGACATTACCTGATTGCCCGCAGAAACGGAGTCCGGGTTGAGGTCTTCTCAGTTGGCTTTGGCCGTGAGATTTATGGTTGGACCGATAGGGTCGGCACACGATGGAAGATCAGTGCCGTTCCCCTTGGCGGATACGTCAAAATGTTCGGAGAAGGGGATTTCATCGACGAAGATGGTGAAGATGAACGCCCGTTGACCCCAGAGGAACAAGCCGTTTCCTTCCATCACAAGAAGTTGGGGCAAAGAGCGGCCATCGTTGCGGCTGGTCCCATTGCCAATTTTCTGTTTGCCATTGTCCTCCTGGCCGGTTTGTTCAGTATCGCCGGTAATCCTTCCCCTTATTCGGCGATCGGCACCATCCAATCTGACAGCGCCGCCGCTGATGCCGGCTTCAAAAGCGGTGACCGGATACTCAGTATCGAGGGTGAATCCATCCTCTGGTTTGAGGATCTGCGCCGGATTATCAGTGTTAACCCGGGGAGAAAGCTAAGTTTCCAGGTACTCAGGGAAGACCAGGAGTTATCCCTGGTGGCCACACCGAAGGCTCGGAAGATGAAATCCGATTCGGGTGAAATGCGTGAGATTGGGCTTTTGGGGGTTTCGCCGGATCCCGAACAGGTCGGTTACATCCGTATGAATCCCTTGTCTGCGACCTGGATGGCTGTCGAAAGAACCTATGGTTTAACGGCGCAAATCATGAACGCGCTTGGTCAGATTATTTCAGGACAACGCACGGCAAAGGAACTCGGTGGACCGCTTCGAATAGCCCAGATTTCCGGGCAAATGGCCCAGGGTGGGGTGATGAACCTGATTTTCTTCATGGCCGCCCTGTCGATCAATCTGGGCCTTATAAACCTGTTCCCGATCCCCATGTTGGATGGCGGGCATCTGGTGTTTTACATGGCGGAAGCCGTCAGGGGCCGTCCCATAGGGGCCCGGGCACAAGAATACAGTTTCCGTTTCGGCCTGATTCTGGTATTGCTCCTTATGGTTTTCGTGACCTGGAATGACTTGGTGCAACTCAAGGTTTTTGAATTCTTGAAGCAACTAATAACTTAGAAATAGCACCAAAATGGGGGTTTCTTTGCGGCGTTTGGTTCGCATTATCTCGATCATTAGCATCGTCCTTGGCGGTTTCTACGCTTTGCCAGCTGCATCGCAGTCGGGAAAGATTGTTAGTGAGATCGTCGTCGAAGGCGCTCAAAGGATCGAACCCGGTACGGTTCGTTCGTATCTCCTGATTCAGGAGGGAGATACCTTCGATCGCCGCCGTATTGACCGTTCTCTGAAAAGTCTCTTTGCAACCGGTCTGTTTGCTGACGTCTCATTGCGCGAGGACGGCACCCGGCTCATCGTAAAGGTCGTTGAAAATCCGGTTATCAACCGCATCGCCTTCGAAGGCAATAAGCGTATTGAGGATGATGAACTGGATGCTGAAATCAGTTTACGCCCACGGGTTATCTATACGCGCACGAAAGTCCAGAATGATGTCAAACGTATTCTGACGCTGTACCGGCGCAATGGCCGTTTTGCGGCTGCCGTCGAACCGAAAGTCATTCAACAACCTCAAAACCGAGTTGATTTGGTTTTTGAAATCAACGAAGGAAAGTTAACCGAAGTCCGAAATGTGCGGTTCATCGGAAACAGGGAATTCAGCGATACCAGGTTGCAAGAGGTCATTCGCACGAGGGAATCCCGTTGGTACCGGTTCCTGTCCAGCGACGATACATACGACCCGGACCGCCTGACTTTGGACAGAGAATTATTGCGGCGTTTCTACTTGGAAGAGGGATATGCCGATTTCCGTGTTGTTTCCGCCGTCGCTGAACTGACTCCGGACCGGAAGGATTTCTTTATCACGTTCACGATGGAAGAAGGCTCCCGTTACACTTTCGGTGATGTTGATATCGTTGCCCAGTTGAAGGACCTGAATCCTGAGAACCTGCGCCAAGAAATCGAGATCGAAAAGGGCGATTGGTATAATTCCGAAGAAGTCGAAAAGGCCATTGATGTCCTGACCACCGCCGTCGGCACCTTGGGCTATGCTTTTGTTGATGTGCGTCCTCGGATTAACCGGAACCGGGAAACGAAAACCATAAACCTGACAGTTGAAATCGGTGAAGGGCCAAGGGTTTTTGTCGAACGGATTGATATTAACGGCAATGTTCGGACAGCCGATAAAGTCGTTCGGCGTGAGGTGCGTCTCGTGGAAGGTGATGCCTTTAATGCCTCCAAGCTTCGCAGGTCGAAGAAAAACGTTCAGGATTTGAATTTCTTTGAAAAAGTAAACGTAGAACAAATTCCCGGCAGCGCTGCTGATAAGACGGTCGTTAAAGTCGATGTCGAGGAAAAATCAACGGGATCCTTGTCGCTGGGTGCTGGTTTTTCAACCACCAATGGCGCTTTGGCGGATATTGGTATTCGGGAAAGGAACCTGCTGGGGCAGGGTTACGACCTGAAACTCAATGTGACGGCGGCTGAACGGAAAAGCCAAATCGACCTAGGGTTTACCGATCCATATTTTCTCGACAGGGAAGTCGCCGCCGGTTTTGATATCTTTCATATCACCCAGGATCTTCAAGATACCAGTTCCTATGATTCAGAAACGACGGGTGGAGCGCTACGGTCAAATTACCCCATAACGGATAATTTGCGTCAGGGTTGGAAGTACACAGCCAAGGTATCGGAAGTAACGAATGTACCATCAAACGCTTCTTTAATTGTTAAAGATGCTGCCGGTACAAATTCATTATCGGAAGTTTCACACACTCTTTTCTATGACCGGTTGGATAGCCGTATTAGTCCCACCGAAGGTTATTACCTTTCCATGGGAAATGATCTTGCCGGTTTAGGCGGGACATCCCGTTACATCCGTAACTCGTTCGGGGCCGGGAAGTATTACCCTCTGGACGACCAATGGATTATTGGAATTACCGGTGAATTTGGTCATATCTTCGGTATTGGACAGGATTCACGGTTAACCGATCGTTTCTTTATTGGCGGCGATGATTTGCGTGGATTTGCAACATTCGGGGCCGGTCCGCGGGATAAATCAACCGAGGATGCTTTGGGTGGTGAATGGAAATACACGGCAACCGCTCAAATGAAATTCCCCGTCGGTCTGCCAAATGAATATGGCATCAACGGACGGGTGTTTACTGATTTCGGCAGTTCTGGAATGGTGCCGTCGTTAAGCGGTGTCACCATTCAGGATACGGGAAGTTTGCGCGCTTCGGCCGGATTTGGCGTATCCTGGATTTCACCCTTTGGCCCAATTGGGCTCGATGTCGGGTTTCCTTACCTCAAAGAAGGCTTTGATGTCACCGAGACCATTCGTTTGAACTTTGGTACGAGGTTCTAAATATGAGTTTATCAAGAATTCTAATCTTATCTGTGTCCATAGTTTTTTTCGGAATGGGTCTTTCAAGTGTCTCGTACGCCCAGGACAAGGGTAATGCAAATCCGCCACCGCAAGGTGTCCGTGTTAATGTTGCTATAATCGACATGAAGCATATCCGGAGGAATGCGGCGGTCATCAAGGATATCCGCGGGCAGATTAGTAAATACCGGCAAGCCTATCAGGCTGAAATCAAGAAAGAAGAACTGGAATTACGTAACGCCAACCAGGAACTGGCCCGCCAGCGCACCATCTTGTCGCCGGAAGCCTTTGCCGAGGAACGGCGTAAGTTCGAACAAAGAGTTGTGGAAGTTCAACGGAAGGTTCAGAACCGCAGACGGGAATTGGATTCTGTTCAGTCCAAGGCAATTGCACAAGTTCAAACCGAGCTTGCAAAAATTATCACCACCTTTGCCAGCGAAAAGAACATCACCCTTGTCTTCCGCAAGGAACAAACGGTAATTGTTGCCAAGCCCCTTGAAATTACCGCTACGATTCTTAGCCGCCTGGATAAATCCATGCCGTCGCTTGTCGTGCCTGCACCTGGAAAATAATTTATGGCCGATCCGCGCTTTTTTTCCGTCGCCGGACCTTTTACCTTGCAGGAACTGGCCGGTATCGCCGATGCGGAACTGAGCGAAGTAAGCAACCCCCAGTCAGAATTTACGGATGTGGCGCCCCTTGATACGGCGGAAGCGGCCCATATCGGTTTTCTCGACAACAAATTATATACGGAAGCCTTTTCTCAAAGCCGCGCCGGGGCTTGTCTGGTGCACCCTGATCTTGCTGATAGGGCCCCCGAGGGTATGGCCTTGTTGTTGACAAAAGAGCCCTATCACGGCTTTGCCCGCATTTCACGGGCGTTTTATCCTCTACCGGAAATTCAGGCAGGTATCGACGATGGGGCGGCCGTTGATGAAACGGCGGTTGTGGGAGACGGCACAAGGATTGAATCTGGTGCCGTTATCGGTCCCGGGGCGGAAATCGGCTCTCAATGCCTGATAGGCGCGAATACCGTAATCGGTTCCGGGGTCATCATTGGCCAGGGGTGCCAAATAAATGCTTCCGTAACTGTTGCCAATGCCATTGTTGGGGAACGGGTCATCATTCATAGCGGAGCCCGGATCGGTCAAGACGGTTTTGGATTTGCCTTGGGACCTGAGGGGCATCTTAAAGTGCCACAGTTGGGCCGGGTTATGATCGGTGATGATGTCGAGATCGGCGCCAACACGACGATTGACCGCGGATCCGGTCCGGATACGGTCATCGGTACCGGCACGATAATTGATAATTTGGTGCAAATCGCCCATAACGTGCAGATTGGAAAGGGATGTGTCATTGTTTCCCATGTCGGTATATCCGGCAGCACTAAAATCGGCGATTTTGTTATGATTGGGGGGCAGGCCGGATTTGCCGGGCATTTGGTAATTGGTTCCGGTGCCAGGATAGGGGCACAAAGTGGCGTCATTAGGAGTATTGAGCCGGGCGTAACCGTTCAGGGCTCCCCGGCGCAACCGGCCAAGGAATTTTGGAAACAGGTAGCCTTATTGGCGAGAATGGCCAAGAAAAAGAAAAAGGATTGAAGGATGAGTCCCGAGGCTTCTATGACAGACAAGACAACAGCCGACATCGAACGGATCATGGAAATGATCCCGCATCGGTATCCGATGTTGATGATTGACCGGGTAATAGACATTGTTCCCGATACAAGCGCTGTTGGGGTTAAGAATGTCAGTATTAATGAATCCTTTTTCCAAGGCCATTTTCCAACCCGTCCGATTATGCCGGGTGTTTTGATTATTGAAGCCATGGCTCAAACCTCTGCTGTCCTGGTTGTCGAAACCTTAGGCCAGGAAACAGAAGGTAAGCTGGTGTATTTCATGAGTATTGATTCTGCGCGTTTCCGCAAACCGATCACGCCGGGCGATACCGTTCACATCCATGTGGTGAAACAGCGCAACCGGGGCAATGTCTGGAAGTTTAAAGGGGAAGCGAAGGTCGGCGATACATTGATGGCCGAAGCCACCTTTGCGGCGATGATTGTCGATAATTGAAATGGCGGATCATATGAGTGAAATTCATCCTACGGCCATAATTGAAGATGGCGCCAAGATCGGCGACAACGTGACGATTGGTCCCTTTTGTACGGTTGGTCCGAATGTTGTGCTCGATGATGGCGTGACCCTGATATCGCATGTAGCCATCGACGGCTACACCAGTGTCGGCGCCAATACCAAGGTTTATCCCTTTGCTTCCGTTGGATTGCCGCCACAGGATTTAAAATTTCATGGCGAACCCTCGAAGCTGGAGATCGGCTGTAACAACGTCATCCGTGAACATGTGACCATGAACCCGGGAACCGAAGGCGGCGGCATGCTGACGTCCATCGGCAACAACTGTCTGTTCATGGTCGGCTGTCATATTGCCCATGATTGCCGTATCAAGGACCATGTCATCTTGGTCAACAACGCCACCCTGGGCGGTCATGTCGTTATCGATGAGTGGGCGATCATTGGCGGACTGTCGGCAGTTCATCAGTTCGTCCGGATCGGCCGCCATTCCATGATCGGCGGTATGTCGGGGGTGGAAAATGATGTCATTCCCTATGGATCGGTGCTTGGAAACCGCGCCCGGCTTTCCGGATTGAATATCATCGGCCTCAAACGCCGCGGCTTGGACCGGGAGGCGATTCACCACCTGCGTCAGGCCTACCGGTTGATCTTCGCCGAGGAAGGGACCTTGAACGAGCGTCTCGATGATGTTGCCGAGTTGCTCAACGATGTTGAACCGGTCATGGAGATTGTCGAATTTATTCGGGCTGAATCGTCGCGGTCGATCTGCCGTCCCGGTATGGATGATGCAGCCTAAGCTGGGCATTCTCGCCGGTAGCGGAGCCTTGCCGCACCGTTTGATCGAGTACTGCCGGGAGACTGGCAGGGAATTTTTTGTCATCGCCTTCGACGGCCAAACCGATCCTGACATGGTATCGAATGTCCCCCATGCCTGGGTCCGGCTTGGGGCTGCCGGTACGGCCCTCGAACACCTTAAGAAAGAAGGCGTCGGGGAATTGGTGATGGCCGGGGGTATCCGTCGTCCCTCCCTGGTCAGTTTACGGCCCGATGCCTGGGCCGCCAAACTGCTTGCCAAAGCGGGCGTAAAGGCTTTTGGCGATGACGGTCTGTTGCGGGCCATTATCCGCGCCCTGGAAGAAGACGAGGGCTTCCGCGTTGTGGCCGCTCATAGCCTGTTGCCGGATAACTTGGCCAAGGAAACCGTATACGGCTCCCATAAACCCGATCAGCAGGATAGCGACGATATCACCAGGGGGATTGAGGTGGCGCGGGGCATCGGCGCGCTCGATGTCGGGCAGGCGGCTGTTGTGCACCAAGGTCTGGTGCTGGCCGTTGAGGCCATTGACGGTACCGACGCCATGCTCTCGCGTGTTGCCGGTATCCGCCAGGAAGAAAAGGGCGGTGTCCTCGTCAAGGTGAGAAAACCGGGCCAGGAGAACCGCGCCGATCTGCCGACTGTTGGTTTGGATACCGTTAAAAAGGCTTTTGACGCCGGTTTGAACGGCATCGCCGTCGAGGCGGGGGGTGCCCTCATCCTGGACCGGGAAGCCGCCATCGCCGAAGCGGATACCAGAGGACTCTTCCTGCTGGGCGTTACCGTCAAAGGGGATTCTTGCGGGTGAATGAAGCCAGTGCCCCTTTGGTCTTCCTGGTTGCCGGGGAGCCCTCCGGAGATACCTTGGGCGCCCGCCTAATGGCTTCGCTGAAGGAATTGACCGGAGACCGGATACGGTTTTCCGGCGTCGGGGGCCCGCAGATGCAATCGGAGGGGCTCAATAGCCTGTTCCCGATCGGCGAATTATCGGTCATGGGGCTGGCCGAGGTTCTGCCCCGTTTGCCGCGCTTGGCGAAACGGTTGCGCCAGACCCGGGATATGGCCTTAAAACAAAAACCCGATGTCGTCGTCACCATTGATTCTCCGGGGTTTTGTTTCCGCCTTGCCAAACGGCTGAAGGGTAAGGGGATGCCGCTGGTTCATTACGTGGCGCCGTCGGTTTGGGCCTGGAAGCCGGGCCGGGCCAAGGAGGTTGCCGGTTTCCTTGACCATTTACTGGCCTTGCTGCCGTTTGAACCGCCTTATTTCGAAAAGGAAGGCCTGGCGTGCAGCTTTGTCGGTCACCCGGTTATCGAAAGCGGCGCCGCTGATGGGGACGGGACCGCCTTCCGCCGTCGTCATAATATCCCCGAAGGTGCGCCCTTGCTGTGTGTCCTGCCCGGCAGCCGCAACAGCGAAACGAAAAGGTTGCTGCCGGTATTCGGAGAAACGGTCGGCAAGCTGTATCAGGCACGCCGGAGCCTTCAGATCGTCCTGCCGACGGTGGATACGGTGGCCGATGAAGTGGAGGCCGCCTGTGCATCCTGGCCTGTGCGGCCGATCATCATCCGCGATGGTGCGGAAAAATATGATGCTTTCGCCGCTGCCGATGTCGCGTTGGCGGCATCCGGGACGGTTTCTCTCGAGTTGTCCCTGGCCGGAACGGCGTCGGTAATCGCTTACCGGCTCAATCCGCTGACCGCATTTTTCGCCCGCAGGCTGCTCAAAATACACTATGCGAGCCTGGTCAATATCCTGCTCGACCGGGAAGTGGTTCCCGAACACTTGCAGGAGCAATGCCGGCCCGATACCTTGGCCACGGCGGTCGGGGAATTGCTGGACAATGCCGACCGGCGTCTCGAACAGTTGAACAGCGCTGCTGAAGCCCTTGCCCAACTGGGGCAGGGGGGCGACTCGCCCAGCAAACGGGCCGCCAAGGTGGTGCTTTCGGTCATCCGGAATATGAAAAGCGATAAGCTTGAGGAGGAGTAATGTCCGTCGATACCAGTAAATTCAGATTGCTGCACACCATGATCCGGGTCAAAGACCTGGATAAATCCCTCGATTTCTATACCCGTCACCTGGGCATGGCATTGCAGAGGAAAACCGATTTTCCCGGCGGCAAGTTCACCCTGGCCTTCATTGGCTATGGTGATGAAGAAGACCATACGGTGGTCGAACTGACCCATAACTGGGAACAGGTTGATGACTACGAAATCGGTACCGGTTTCGGCCATCTGGCCATTGCTGTGCCCGATATTTACGGTGTTTGTGAAGGTATGGAAAAAGACGGGGTGAGCATTCCCCGACCGCCGGGTCCGATGAAGCACGGCACCCGGAATATCGCCTTTATCGAAGATCCCGACGGCTACAAGATCGAATTGGTCGAACGCGACTGAGCCCGGCACAGACGTCTTCTCTCGAACAGGCATGAAAAAGGGCGGCCCGGATATTCCGGCCGCCCTTTGATTTTGTGTTTCGCCTTCTTTAGACGCGGGCGTGCAGCGGGACGTATTTCCGCTTGGTGTGACCGGTGTAAAGCTGGCGTGGACGGCCGATTTTCTGGGACGGATCTTCGATCATCTCGTTCCACTGGGCGACCCAGCCGACGGTCCGGGCCACCGCGAATAGAACGGTGAACATGGATGTCGGAATGCCCATGGCCCGGAAAATGATGCCGGAATAGAAATCGACGTTCGGATAGAGTTTCTTGGCGACGAAGTATTCGTCCTCGAGCGCAATGCGTTCCAGTTCCATGGCCAATTCCAGGAGCGGCTCGTCCTTGACGCCGAGTTCATCGAGCACCTCGTGGCAGGTGTGCTCCATGACCTTGGCGCGCGGGTCATAGTTCTTATAGACCCGGTGGCCGAAGCCCATCAGGCGGAACGGGTCGTCCTTGTCCTTGGCGCGTTTGATGAATTCCGGAATGCGGTCCTTGGAGCCGATTTCCTCCAGCATGTTGAGAACCGCTTCATTGGCGCCGCCGTGGGCCGGTCCCCAAAGCGAGGCAATGCCGGCGGCGATGCAGGCAAAGGGGTTGGCGCCGCTGGATCCGGCCAGGCGAACCGTCGAGGTCGAGGCATTCTGCTCATGATCGGCATGCAGGATCAGGATGCGGTCCATGGCCCGGGCCAGCACCGGATTGACCTTGTAGTCCTCGCAAGGCGTCGCATACATCATATGCAGGAAATTCTCGGAATATTTCAGGTCGTTGCGCGGATAGACGAACGGCTGGCCGATGGAATACTTATAGGCATAGGCCGCTATGGTCGGCATCTTGGCGATCAGCCGATAAGAGGCGATCATCCGGTGGCGCGGGTTATTGATGTCCGTGCTGTCGTGATAGAAAGCGGATAAAGCGCCGACGACGCCGCACATGATGGCCATGGGATGGGAATCCCGGCGGAACCCTTGGTAAAAAACGCTTATCTGTTCCTGCAGCAGAGTGTGGTAGGTGACGTCGTGCACAAACTTCTTTTTCTGGTCCTTGTTCGGCAATTCCCCGTAAAGCAACAGGTAGCAGATACCCATGAAATCGGAATGTTCGGCCAGATCGTTGATGTCGAAGCCCCGGTAACGCAAGATACCCTTGTCACCGTCAATGAAGGTAACCTTCGATTCACAGCTGCCGGTCGAGGTGAAACCCGGATCATAGGTGAAGTGATCGGTATCGGCGTATAATCTGCGGACGTCGATGACGTCAGGGCCGGTCGATCCTTCGATAACCGGCAGGTTATATTGCTTGCCGGACTGATTGTCGGTCAGGGTGAACGATTTTCCCATGTTCTGGGTGGTATCATCTTTTGCTTTCTTGTCGGCCATGAGAATCTATCCTTTGGTTTCCGGTACTGTTTTCTTATCAATACGGTGCTGTCTCACCTTAAATTGTCTTCAGGTTGACCCCAGGGAATCGTCCAGGCGTCCCAGGGATTCTTCGCGTCCCAATATCTCCATCACTTCAAAAATCGGCGGCGAGACAGTGCTGCCGGTAAGGGCGGCGCGCAGGGGTTGGGCTACTTTGCCTAATTTCAAGTCGTTGGCTTCGGCATAATGGCGAGCTGTTTCTTCCAGAATGCCGGCCTCCCAACGGTCGGTTGCGGATAAATCGGTCCGCAGGGCGCCAAGATGGATACGGGCGGAATCATCGAGGATTTTTGCTGCTTTGTCATTCATCTCCAAGGGACGAATTTTTGCATAAAATGCAGATAATTCAGATAGTTCTAATATTGTCTTCGCACGCTCCCTTAAGCTAGGCATCCCCTTTTTTAGCCGAGAATCAGCCTGTTCAGCAAGGTTTCCTTGAAGAATTTTCGAAATTTCGGGAAGAACGAGGGAAACTAACATATTGTCGTCGGCTTCCCGTATGTAATGGCCGTTGAGATTGGTCAGTTTGGCGACATCAAAGCGGGCCGGCGATTTGCCGACGCCGTCCAGGCCGAACCAGTCAATGGCCTGTTCGGTACTGATGATTTCGTCATCCCCATGCCCCCAACCAAGACGCAGCAGATAGTTTCGCAGGGCTTCCGGCAGGAAGCCTAAGTCCCGGTAGGCATCAACGCCAAGGGCCCCATGCCGTTTCGACAGTTTGGCGCCGTCCGCCCCGTGGATCAGCGGGATATGGGCGAATGCCGGTATTTCCCAGTCCAACGCCTGATAAAGCTGACTTTGGCGGAAGGCGTTGGTCAGGTGATCGTCGCCGCGAATGACGTGGGTAACCCCCATGTCGTGGTCATCGACGACAACGGCCAGCATGTACGTGGGGGTGCCGTCGGCCCGGAGCAGGATCATATCGTCCAATTGGTCGTTGGCCACCCGGACAGTGCCCTGAACGAGATCCTCAATAACGGTTTCACCTTGCCGCTGGGCTTTCATGCGGACGACGGGGTCGACACCGGCGGGGGCTTCCGAAGGGTCCCGGTCCCGCCAACGCCCGTCATAGCGCATGGGGCGGCCCTCCTGACGGGCTTTATCCCGCATTTCAGCCAATTCCTCCGGCGAACAGTAGCAGTGATAGGCCTTGCCTGCTTGCAACAGCCGTTGGGCGGCGGCTTTGTGCTGATCGACACGGGAGAACTGGGAGACGGCGTCGCCATCCCATTCCAGGCCCAGCCATTGAAGCCCATCGTAAATGGCCTCGACGGCTTCCCCGGTGGAGCGTTTACGGTCGGTATCCTCGATCCGCAGCAGGAATTTACCGCCGTCACCGGTCTTTTCGTGATGTTTGGCAAAGAGCCAATTGAACAGTGCCGTGCGGGCACCGCCGATGTGCAGGAAACCGGTTGGAGAGGGGGCAAAGCGGGTGACGACCGTCATGATTTTATCTGGTACAGTTGTTGTTATTGTTTGGGGGCGCCGGATATCTAGCACACCTTCACCCGGTAGCCCATGGGGGAAGCGCTTTTGAAGGCCGATAAATCACCGATTCACCGGAATTTGACCGAAAAAAAGCTCCGGTTCTCCGCTGAAAACGTCGGTCGGGCTTTCCTACGGGAGCAGGACCGGTGGATTTTATGGCTTCCCGTCGGTCTGGCCTGTGGAATCGGGGGGTATTTTAGCCTATCGACGGAGCCGCCCTTATGGACCGGGCCAGCCCTGTTGGCCGTTACCGTGTTTTTGTTTTTAGTCAACATAGGCCGGATTCTGGAAAGACCGGCGCTTTTCGCCCTGGTGCTCGGCATCGGCGCCGTCTCCACCGGCTTTTCCGTCGCCCAGTGGCGCACGGCCTGGATAGCCGCCCCGGTCTTGTCCAAATCGACGGGGCCGGTCAGTGTCAGCGGACGGCTGGTCAGAATCGAAGACCTGCCGAAAGGCCAGCGGATAACCCTTGAAAAGCTTCAGATCAGCCGCCTGTCCCAGGCCGATACACCGGATAAAGTCCGTATCCGGCTGGCCCAATCACAGGCCGGTGGTCTTACCCCCGGGGACTGGGTCACCGTCAGGGCCTCCTTGTCGCCGCCGCCGGCACCGTCGGCTCCCGGCGTCTTCGATTTTCAGCGCCAGGCCTTTTTCCAACAACTGGGCGGCGTCGGTTTCGCCTTTGGCCGTCCGCAAGTCATTACCCCGGCCCGTCAGGACGGGTTGCAAGCCAGCGCTTTTTGGGTGGCCAAGGTCCGCCTGCAGGTTTCGACACGGGTCCGGGATCATTTGGACGGGGTGCGGGGCGCCATCGCTGCCGCTTTGATGACCGGTGAAAAGAAATCCATTCCGGACAAGACAATGACGGCCATCCGCGATTCCGGTTTGGCCCACTTGCTGGCTATATCGGGGCTTCATATCGGTTTGGTCGCCGGTATCCTTTTTTTCGGCTTGCGGGCCTTGTTGTCGTTGGCCCCGCCTTTGGCCTTGCGCTATCCGATCAAGAAATGGGCGGCTGTGGCCGCCATTGCCGGTGCCTTCGCCTATGCCCAGATCGCCGGTGCAACGGTACCGACGCAACGGGCCTTCCTGATGGTCAGCATTGTCTTGCTGGCGGTCCTCATTGACCGCCGCGGCCTGTCGGTGCGTCTGGTGGCCTGGGCCGCCGTCATCATCTTGCTGCTGCACCCGGAAAGCCTGCTGGGGGCCAGTTTCCAATTGTCCTTTGCCGCCGTCACGGCGTTGATCGCGGCTTATGAATGGGTCAGGGAGCGGCGCTTGCACAGCGATAGGGCGCCCCGCACCTGGCGGCGGCGGCTTCTGCTTTATATCGGCGGCGTTGCCCTGACGACGGTGATTGCCGGTCTGGCGACGGCGCCCTATGCGGTTTTTCATTTCAACCGGTTCGCCGTTTACGGCTTGGCCGCCAATCTGGTGGCGGTGCCGGTAACCGCCCTGTGGGTTATGCCGTGGGCGGTCGGGGCCTTTATCCTGATGCCCTTCGGGGCGGAACACCTGGCCCTAGCTCCCATGGCCTGGGGCATTGATATCATCGTTACTGTCGCCGAGACCGTCTCTTCCTGGCCGGGGGCGGTCTCCCTGATGCCGTCCATGCCGACCTGGGGGGTGGTGGTTTTGACGGCCGGGGGGCTCTGGTTGTGTCTGTGGCGGTACCGCTGGCGGTTGCTGGGGGTG